>CAYLJK010000322.1:0-2422 GCA_964383975.1 uncultured Gemmatimonadales bacterium
CCGTCGATCAGCTCCTCGAAGTGCTTGGTGACCTGGACCCCCGGCGGCGCCGCGCTCGAAGCTGTACCAGCGCGGGCCGAAGTGCCGCGCGAACGTCGCCGTCGAGTCCTCGTCGGTGCGGGCGGTCTGGTCGAGATCGTGGTTTCCGACGACCTGGAAGAACGGCACCTCCGTGCGGGCGACGGCACGCTCGTAATCCGGGTACAGCTCGAGGCGGTCGAACATGATGTCGCCGCACGCGACGCCGACGACCTCGATGTCGCCGAGCGCGGCCACGGTCGCCCGCACATCCGGGACCGTCTGTTCGTGGAGGCACTGCATCTCCCGGGTGTCCTCGGTCTGGGTGTCGGCGAGGAGGAGGAGCGCGTGCCGCTCGTCGGAGGTGCGCAGCGGCTCCAGCGCGAACGCGGCGGACATCTCGCCGCGGGTGCCCGGACGGATCGACATGAAGCAGCGCGCCGTGCCGGTGGGGCTCCGCGGGATGGCGAAGCCCGCGGGAACGGTCACGGTGACGAAGGCGCGGGTGCCGTCGGTCACGAGTTCGTAGCGGCCGTCGCGGTCCGTCTCGACGACCGTGGCGCCGTCGCTGACGGCGACGCGGCGGAGTCCGCGACCCGCGCCGGTGACCCGGCCGCGGACCCGCACCGCGCCGGCCGGTCGGGGCGGTCGCGGCAGCGGCGCGTACGGATCGGCGCGCAGTGGGGCTGGGAGCATGGCGGCGGCCAGGGTCGTACCGGCGCGCAGCAGGTCGCGGCGGGTCAGCGGCGGGGTGCGCATGCCTTGGTTCATACCTCCGGCGCCGCCGTTCCGGAAGGCGGGGGTGCTCGCATGCCTTGGCACGCCACGTGCCGTGGGGCGCACTCTCGATTGCGGTGGCACTGTCTTGCATCTCAGGGATCGTGGCGGCGCAGGCCTCGAACGTGGTCGCCGTCTCGGCGACGGGCCCGCTGGGGTGGGGTCCGAACCCGGCGGTGAGCGTGGAGTACGGCCCGATGGCGCCGGCGCAGCTCGAGGCCATCCTCCGGGCCTCGGCGGACGACCTCGGCAAACCGGGGAACGACGACTTCCACGGGCGAGGACGCGTGGACGCGTGGGCCGCGGTCCGGTGACCGGACCCGCCCGCGTCTCAGGCCTTGTGACAGGCCGCGCGGTGCCCGGGATCGAGGTCGCGCAGCAGGGGACGCTCGGTGTGGCAGGCGCCGTCCACCGCGGGGTGCGGACAGCGCGGGTGGAAGGGGCAGCCGGCGGGCGGGCGCTCCGGCGCCGGCGGTTCGCCCTGGAGCACGATGCGCGGTCGGCGCGCGCCGGGCTCGGCTGCGGGGACCGCGGAGAGCAGCGCCTGCGTGTACGGGTGGCGCGGGCCGCGGAGGATGGTGTCGGCCGACCCTGACTCGACGACGCGGCCGAGGTACATGACCGCGACGCGTGGGGCGAGGTGCCGCACGACGGCGAGGTCATGCGAGATGAAAAGGTAGGCGAGGCCGCGGTGGCGCTGGAGGTCGGCCAGGAGGTTGAGGACCTGTGCCTGCACGCTGACATCCAGCGCGGAGACGGGCTCGTCGCACACGAGCAGGTCCGGGCCCACGGCCAACGCCCGCGCGATGGCGACACGCTGGCGCTGCCCCCCGGACAGCTCGTGCGGATAGCACGCGGCGATCTCTGCGGCCAGGCCGACCTCCTCGAGGAGCTGCGCGACTCGGCGGTCCGCCTCGGCCCCGCGCGCGAGGCGGTGGATCTCGAGCCCCTCGCGCACGGCGCTGCCCACCGGGAGGCGCGGGTTGAGGCTGCCGTACGGGTCCTGGAACACGATCTGCATCCGCCGGCGCAGGCTGCGGAGCGCCCGCGGCTCCTGCGCCAGCACGTCCACGCCGTCGAAGTGCACCGTGCCGGCCGTCGCCTTGATGAGGCGGAGGATCGCGCGGGCCAGCGTGGTCTTGCCGCACCCCGACTCGCCGACGAGACCGAGAGTCTCGCCGCGGGCGACGTCCAGCGAGACACCGTCCACCGCGGGCACCGTGACGCGGCGGAGTCCCAGCGGCCCGCCTGGACGCTCGAAGTGCACGGTGAGGTCGCGCACCTGGAGCAGTGGGGCGTTCACGCGCCGCCCCCTTCCGGGCTCCCGCTCACCCGCTCTCCCGCCAGCAGCCAGCACCGCGCCCGCTGTCCCGGGCCGGCGTCCAGCAGCGGCGGCGCCTCGCGCTTGGAACCGGGGACTCCGAGATTGATCCCACGAAGCTGGATGGCTCCGCCGGTCCGTGGACCGACATACACGCCCTGTCCGCCATGTTGTTCCGGATCGCAAAGCGGTTGGGCGATTCCGGCTGTTCGCCGCGGATCGCCGACGCATTGCGTGCCGGCATCACGGTGCAGCCCGGCGATGTCGAACGCCTGACAGCGCAATGGGGGCAGCAGATCACGGTAC
>CAYLJK010000322.1:2432-3296 GCA_964383975.1 uncultured Gemmatimonadales bacterium
TCCAGCAGCGGCGGCGCCTCGCGGCGGCAGCGGTCCCAAGCAAGGGGACAGCGCGGGTGGAACCGGCAGCCGGAGGGCCACGCGGTGGCCGGCGGGACCTGACCCGGGATCTGCGCGAGCCGTTCGCGGCGGACGTCGAGCCTCGGCACCGCGGCGAGCAGTCCCTGGGTGTACGGGTGCGCCGGTCGCGCGAAGAGGTCGCCGGTCGGCGCTTCCTCGACGATCTGGCCGGCGTACATCACGTAGGTGCGGGTGGTGGTCTCCGCGACGAGGCCGAGATTGTGGGTGATGAGGAGGACGGCCATGCCGAAGCGGCGCCGAAGGTCCTGCAGCAGCGCGAGGATCTCCGCCTGGATGGTGACGTCGAGCGCCGTCGTCGGTTCGTCGGCGATGAGCAGCTTCGGCCGGCAGGCGAGGGCGATGGCGAGGAGCGCGCGCTGCCGCATCCCGCCGGAGAGCTGGTGCGGGTAGTCGCGTGCACGGGCGGCCGGCTCGGGGATCCCCACCGCTTCGAGCATCTCCACGGCGCGGGCCCACGCCTCGCGGCGACCGAGGCGCAGGTGCACGCGGACGGCCTCGGCGATCTGGTCGCCGACGGTGAGCACCGGGTTGAGCGCCGCGGCGGGCTCCTGGAAGACGATGGCCACGTGATTGCCGCGGACGGTCCGCATCTCGCGCAGGGGCAGTGCCAGCAGGTCGCGGCCCTCGAGGCGCACGGCGCTGCCGGGGGCGACCGTGCCGTCGGGCTCGACGAGGCGGAGGATGGCGAGCGCGGTGACCGTCTTCCCGCACCCCGACTCGCCGACCAGGCCCAGGGTCTCGCCGGCGCCGACGGTGAGACGCACGCCGTCCACGGCCGTCGCC
>CAYLJK010000323.1:0-3291 GCA_964383975.1 uncultured Gemmatimonadales bacterium
CGAGGGGCTCGGGGACCCGAAGTACCGGCCGTGCCCGCTCCTCAAGCGGATGGTGGCGGCGGGGCAGCTGGGCCGGAAGACGGGGCAGGGGTTCTATGGCTACTAGGGGATCGGGAATCGGGAATCGGGACGTGCCGCTTCCCGCTCCCGGCTCCCCGCTCCCTCCCGTCGGCGACGAGACCCGCGCCGCCATCCTCGACCTCGCCCGCGGCTTCGCGGCCGAGCACATCGCGCCCTTCGCGGCCGAGTGGGACCGCGAGAAGGCACTTCCGCGCGACGTGATCCGGCGGATGGGGGAGCTGGGATTCCTCGGGATGCTCATCCCGGAGGAATGGGACGGGCTTGGCCTGGACACGCTGACGTACCTGGAGGTGCTGGAGGAGATCGCGGCGGCGGACGGCTCGGCGGCGATCGCGTTGGGGGTGCACAACTCGCTCCCGACGCAGATGCTGCTGCGCTGGGGGAGCGACGCGCAGCGGGAGCGGTGGCTGAAGCCGATGGCGCGGGGGGAGCTGCTCGGAGCCTTCGCGCTCTCGGAGGCCGAGGCCGGCTCGGACGCCGCCGCGTTGCGGGCCCAGGCGGTGCGTGACGGCGACGGGTGGGTCCTGGCCGGCGAGAAGGCGTGGGTCACCAACGGCGGCACCGCGGACGTCGTGGTCGCGATGGTGCGGACCGACCGGGACGGCGCGCGGCGCGGGCCGAAGGGGATCAGCGCCTTCATCGTGCCGACGGGCGCGCCGGGATACCGGCCCGGCAAACCCGAGGACAAGATGGGGTTGCGCGCATCGAACACCTGCGCCGTGACGTTCCTGGACGTGCGGCTCCCCGGAGACGCGCTGCTCGGCGAGGAGGGGATGGGGTTCACGTACGCGATGCGCGCGCTCGACGGCGAGCGGCTCGGCGTGGCGGCGCAGGCGTGCGGGATCGCGCGCGCCGCGCTCGGCCACGCGCTGCGGTACGTGCAGGAGCGCCGGCAGTTCGGCCGGCCCATCGCGGAGTTCCAGGCGGTGCAGTTCAAGCTGGCCGACATGGCGACGCAGCTGGAGGCCTCGCGCACCATCCTGCACGAGGCGGCGCGGCGCAAGGACGCCGGCGGCAACGTCACCTACTGGTCGAGCATGGCGAAGCTCCACGCGACCGACATGGTGATGCGGGTGACGAGCGACGCGGTGCAGCTGTTCGGGGGCTACGGGTACATGCGGGACTACCCGGTGGAGCGCCTGATGCGCGACGCGAAGGTGACCGCGATCTACGAGGGGACCAACGAGATCCAGCGCGTCGTCTTGGCCCGCGAGCTGCTGCGGGGCGGGGCCTGACGGGAAAGGGACCATGGAGATCTTCGCTGCGCTGCACGAGCAGGACCACGAACAGCTCCTGTTCTGCCACGAGCCGTCGGTGGGCTACCGCGGCCTCATCGCCATCCACAACACGACGCTGGGGCCGGCGCTCGGCGGCACCCGCTACTGGCAGTACGCGAGCGAGGCCGAGGCGGTCACCGACGCGCTGCGGCTCGCGCGCGGGATGACGTACAAGGCGGCGGTGGCCGGCCTCGCCCTGGGTGGCGGCAAGTCGGTGATCCTCGCCGACCCGAAGGTGACCGACCGGGAGGCGATCTTCCGGGCGCACGGCCGGTTCGTCGAGTCGCTGAAGGGCCGCTACATCACCGCCGAGGACGTGGGCACGAGCCCGGCGGACATGGACTACATCTACCTGGAGACCCGGCACGTCGTCGGGCTCCAGGGCCGCTCCGGCGACCCGTCCCCCGTGACGGCGCTCGGCGTGTACCAGGGGATGAAGGCGGCGGCGGGGTGGAAGCTCGGCTCCGACAGCCTGGCGGGGCGGACGGTCGCGGTGCAGGGGTGCGGCCACGTCGCGTACTACCTCTGCCAGTTCCTGGCCGAGGAGGGCGCGAGGCTCGTCGTCACCGACATCGTCCCGGCGAAGGCGCAGCGGGTGGTGGAGGAGTTCGGCGCGCGCGCCGTGGCCCCGGACGCGATCTACGACGTCGAGGCGGACATCTTCTCCCCCAACGCGCTCGGCGCCGTGATCAACGACGACACGCTGAGGCGGATCAGCGCGCCGGTCATCGCCGGCGGCGCGAACAACCAGCTCGCCGAGCCGCGGCACGGCGACCGGCTGGAAGCGCTGGGGAAGCTGTACGCGCCGGATTTCGTCATCAACGCGGGCGGCCTCATCAACGTGAACAGCGAGTTGATGGGGTGGCCGGCCGAACGCTCGCGCAAGAAGGCGGCGGAGATTCACGACACGATGCTGCGCGTCTTCCAGCTGGCGCAGGAGGAGGGGTTGCCGACGTACCAGGCGGCCGACCGCCTGGCGGAGAAGCGCATCGCCGCGGCGCTCCAGATGAAGCGCACCTGGGTGGGCTTCTCGGCGCGGCGGGAGGTGGACCGCTGACGGTCCACCGGCCGCTCCTCGTCGGCGTCGCCGGGGGGTCGGGGTCCGGCAAGACCACCGTCGCGCAGGCGGTGCTGGGCGCCGTGGGCCTCGACGGCGTCCTGATCGACCAGGACGCGTACTACAAGCCGCTCGACCACCTCCCGTTCGACGAGCGCACGAAGGTCAACTTCGACCACCCCGACGCCTTCGACACGGACCTGCTGGTCGCGCACCTCGGGGAACTGCAGGCCGGCCGGTCGGTCCTGAAGCCGACGTACGACTACGCGCGCCACACCCGCGGCGAGCGGACGGTGCTGGTCGAGCCGCGGGACGTCATCCTGGTGGAGGGGATCCTGCTCTTCGCCGACGCGCGGCTGCGCGACCTTCTCGACATCCGCATCTTCGTGGACGTCGCCGACGACGTGCGGTTCATCCGCCGGCTCCGCCGCGACGTGGTCGAGCGCGGGCGGTCCATGGAATCGGTGATCCAGCAGTATCTTTCGACGGTGCGGCCGATGCACCTTGAGTTCGTCGAGCCGTCGAAGCGCTACGCCGACGTGATCCTGCCGGAGGGCGGGCTCAATCGGATCGGCGTGGAGATGATTCTGGCCCGCGTGGAGCGCGAGGTGCAGCGTCGCGGGCCGCGTACCGCGCCCCCCGCGGGCCTCGTGCCCGCGTCGGGCCCCGACGCCTGAGCGGCCCCGTGCACACCAGACTCTTCGCCTCTCCCGAGCTGCTCGCCGGCGACCCGGCGGTGGCCGACATCCTCGCGCGTGAGACCGCGCGCCAGGCCGAGGGCCTCGAACTCATCGCCTCCGAGAACTTCGCGTCGCCCGCGGTGCTCGCCGCGATGGGCTCCCCGCTCACCAACAAGTACGCCGAGGGCTACCCGGG
>CAYLJK010000324.1:0-3287 GCA_964383975.1 uncultured Gemmatimonadales bacterium
CTGGGGCGGCCGCTGTTCGTGGCCGACTGGCCGGACCCGGCCGCCCCGGCGCACCACATCCCCTTCGCCGCCGTGCTGCCGGTGCTGGGCGGCGCGGAGGCGACATCGGCGCTGCTGATCGTGAGCGAGGCCCGCGACCCGTTCGCCGCGCTCGACGAGGACTACCTCGCCGCCCTCGGGCGGCAGATCGGCGCGGCGCTCGCGAACGCCGACCTGTACCGGCGGCTCGAGGAGCGCACGCACCAGCTGGAGCGGCTCTCGGCCCGGATGGTGCGCCAGCACGAGGAGGAGCGGCGCCGCCTCGCCCTCCACCTGCATGACGAGACGGCGCAGCTCTTCACGGCGGCGCGACTCCAGCTCGGCGTGCTCCGCGAGCAGGCCGACGCCCCGGCCGCGGGGAAGCTGGACGCGCTGCTGCGGCTGGTGGACGACGGGATCCGGTCCATCCGCAGCGTGACCGACGGGCTGCGGCCGGCCCTCCTGGACGAGCTGGGTCTCCTGCCGGCGCTGCGCTCGCTCGCCGCCGACGTGGCCGAGCGCACCGGGATGCGCGTCGAGTTCGCCGCGCCCGAGCGGCTCCCGCCGCTGGCGGGGGAGACGGAGCTGGCCGTCTTCCGCGCGCTCCAGGAGGCGCTCGCGAATGCGGCGCGGCACGCGGGCGCGACGCGGGCTGCGGTGCAGCTCGCCGTCGAGGGACGCTCGGTGGTCCTGCGCATCGGCGACGACGGCTGCGGCTTCCCGGAGCCGGTGGACGTGGACGCCCTCGAGCGCGCCGGTCACCTGGGCCTGGCCGGGATGGACGAGCGGATGGCGGCGGTCGGCGGGCACGTGGAGTTCGCGCGCGCGCCGGAAGGCGGGGCCGGCATCGTCCTGCGGGTCCCCGTCACGGGAGCCACGCCGTGACGCGCATCCGCGTCCTCGTGGTGGACGACCACGCGGTCGTGCGCGGGGGACTGCGCCACGTGCTGGAGGCCGAACCCGGCTTCGAGGTGGTGGGCGAGGCGGAGGATGCACGCACGGCGGTGGCGCGGGCGAGGGCGTTGCGGCCGGACGTCGTCCTCCTCGACATCACGATGCCGGGCGGGTCCGGCCTTCAGGCGGTGCGGCCGATCCTCGCCGCGACGCCGGAGACACGGGTGCTGATGCTGAGCGTTCACGATCGCCGCGAGTACGTGGTCGAGAGCGTGCGCGCCGGCGCGCACGGCTACCTGCGCAAGGACACCTCCCCCGCGGAACTGCGCGCCGCGGTCCGCGCCGTCCACGCGGGGGGCGCGTTCTTCGGGGCCGCGGTCGCGGGCCACCTCGGCGAGGCGCTGCGGGACGAGCCGGCGGCCACGGGGCCCGACGTGCTCACGGCGCGCGAGCGGGAGGTGCTGCTGCTGGTGGCCCGCGGCCTGACGAACAAGCAGGCGGCCTTGCAGCTCGGGATCGGCGTCCGGACCGTCGAGACGCACCGCGACCACCTCATGCGCAAACTGGGAATCCGGACCGTGGCGGGACTCACCCGGTACGTGCTGGACCACGGCCTCGGCGAGGGCGGGTCCGCCGCTCCGTAGTTCTCCCTCCGTAGCATTCCGAATGGTCGGGTCGGCGATGCGGTCCTAGACTGCGCGCCGTGAACGGACCGGTCGCGTACATCCCCATCGCCACGACGCTCGTCGCCGCGTTCTTCGCCGTGGAGTTGATCTCGCGGTGGCGCGCGCGCGGCGGCCGGCACCTCCTGTGGTGGGCGATCGGGACCGGCACGTACGGCCTCGGCACCATCACCGAGTCCCTCACGACCCTGCTCGGCTGGCACGAGCCCGTTTTCCGCGCCTGGTACATCACGGGCGCGCTGCTGGGCGGCGCGCCGCTCGCGCAGGGCACCGTGTACCTGTTGCTCCCGCGTCGAACCGCCGACCGCCTCGCGATCGCCCTGGTGCTCGCGATCTCCGTGGCGGCGGGGGTGGTGCTCGCCAGTCCGATCCGCGCCGACCTCGTGGAGCCCCATCGCCTCACGGGCCGCGTGCTGGCCTGGCCCGAGGCGCGGCTCTTCTCGCCGTTCATCAACCTCTACGCCGCGGCGTTCCTGATCGGCGGCGCCGTGCTCTCCGCGTGGCGCTATGCGCGGACGCCGGCCGCGCGCTACCGGGCATTCGGCAACGCGCTGATCGCCGCCGGCGCGCTGCTGCCGGGGATCGGCGGCACCTTCACGCGCTTCGGCCACACCGAGGTTCTGTACGTCACCGAGTTCATCGGCCTGCTGCTCATCGCGGCGGGCTACCGCACCATCACCCAGCGTTCGTCCGGAGGAGCTGATGTCCCTGCTGCCCCCGTCCCTGCGGCGCCGTAGCCTCGCCCTCCTCGTGCTCCCCGTGTCCCTGGCGGCGTGCGAGGGCGGCGCGGTCGCGCCTGTCGTCCCCGTCACCCAGTCCATCACGGTGGACGCCTCGACCGCCTTCGCCTACCTGCGGCTGGATGACACCGCGCAGGTCGTGCCCGTCTCCGATCCCGCGACCTCCGAGGCGTGGGACATCGGCTTCTTCGCGACGACCGTGACGCTCAACGGCGGCGCCGCCGGCCCCGGCGGGGTGACCGGGTACTGCGTCTGCAACAACGCCGCCGCCACGAACGAGCAGATCGCGACGCTGACGCCGGAGTCGGAGCTGGCGGCGTTCGAGGGCGTCACGGCCGCGGCCATTCCCGCCGCGAGCGCGTTCCAGGCGGACACCCTCGCGCCCGCCATCAGCGGCTGGTCGACCGGCACGCCGGGGAGCGGCGCCGTCACGCCGACCGCCGGCCGCGCGTGGATCCTCCGCGAGGGCACCTCGACCGTCATCCTCGGCAAGTTCCAGGTCACCGCGATCAGCGGGAATGCGGCGGCGGGCCCCACGTCGGTCACCTTCGAGTACGCGCTCCAGCCGGCGCCCGGCCAGCCGTTCGGCGCCGTCCAGTCGCGGACGGTGACGCTGACGCCGGGCGCGCCGGTGTACTTCGACCTCTCCTCCGGCGCGGAGGGAAGCCCCGCGTCATGGGACCTGCGCTTCGAGGGGTGGACGATCCGGCTCAACAGCGGCGGGCCGGCAAGCTCCTGACCGGCGAAATACTCGGCCTGCAGGCCCATCCCCGTGCCTGCGGGTGGCCGCAGGCAGAACTGCGGAATCGCCGGCAGCGGCTCGTCCTGCAGCCTGCATCCGGGGACATGGACGATCTCAACTCCGGCGCCGCCGCGCGCGCGCAGGCCGTCGAGCGCGCTGACCGAGTATCGCGGCGCCACCTCGGAACTCCCGCCGCCGGCCCGGACCGCG
>CAYLJK010000325.1:0-1805 GCA_964383975.1 uncultured Gemmatimonadales bacterium
CTCGCCGTGAGCATCGACGATGGCGACGGCCGCAACGTGCGCGAGTTCGCGGATGCCTTCGGGATCACCTTCGACATCCTGCAGGACCGCAGCGGGGCCATCCAGCAGCGCTACCAGACCACCGGGGTCCCCGAGAGCTTCGTCATCAACCACCGGGGCGTGATCGTCAAGAAGCTCATCGGCGCCCACGAGTGGGATTCGCCCACGAACCGGGACCTCGTGCGCCGGTTGCTGGCGCAGCGCGAGTAGCATGCGGTCGCTCCGCTCGCTGCTGCTGCGCAACTGGGCGCTCAAGCTCGCGGCCCTGGTCCTCGCGGTGATCCTCTGGGTCCTCGTGGCCTCCGAGGAGACGACCTCGGACCTCGTGGACGTCGCGGTCGAGGTGGAGCTGCCGTCGGACCTCGCTCTCGCGAAGCCGATCCCGCCCGTGCGCGCCCTGGTGACGGGCCCGGGGCGGGAACTCATCAAGCTGTATGCCGCGCCGCTCACCGTGCGCCTGCTGGTCCCGCGCACCGCGCAGCCACCACAGCACCGCGTGCTCCTATCGCCATCGGACGTGGCGGTGCCACGGAGCGCCCAGGTCTCGATCCAGGACCTGGAGCCGCGCGCCCTGGCGCTGGCACTCGACCGTGTCGTGCGCCGCGACGTGCCGGTCGCCTTCCGCGGCGTCGTGGAGCCCGAGTCGGGGTTCGCGCTGGCCGGACGCGTGCGCATCACGCCGGCCATGGTGCGCGTCACCGGTCCGCGCGCGCTCGTGTTCGCGCTCGATTCCTTTCCCACCGAGGTCGTCGAGATTCGCGGCCTGACCGGCGACTTCGAGCGGAACGTCCCGCTGGACACCGCGCGCCAGGCTGTGCTCTCCGTCGCGCCGCGCACCGTGACCGTGGCGGGGCGCGCCCGCCGGGGCTGAGATGCCGGTCACGGTCCTGGGCATCGAAACGTCGTGCGACGAGACGTCCGCCGCGGTGGTGGTCGGCGAGCCGGGCGCGTCGGACGGCGCCCGCCTCGCCTCGTGCGTGATCCTCTCCCAGGACGTGCACCGCGTTTACCAGGGCGTGGTCCCCGAGCTCGCCTCGCGCGCGCACCTCGCCGCTGTCGCGCCCGTCGCCGATCGCGCGCTCGATGAGGCGGGCGTCGCGCTCGACGCGGTGGACCTGGTCGCGGTCACCGCGGGCCCGGGCCTCGCGGGCGCCCTGCTCGTCGGCGTCAGCTACGCCAAGGGGCTTGCCCTGGCGACCGGCCGGCCGCTCGTGGGCGTGCACCATCTCGAGGGGCACCTTTTCGGCACGGCTCTCGACGACCCCGCCGCGGTGCCGCCGTTCGTGGCGCTCATCGTCTCGGGCGGCCACACGCTACTGCTCGACGTCCCGGCCTGGGGCCGCTACCGCCTGCTCGGCGAGACGCGGGACGACGCGGTCGGCGAGGCGTTCGACAAGGTCGCGGCGTTACTCGGCCTGGGGTTCCCCGGTGGGCCCGGCATCGAGCGGCAGGCCGAGCACGGCGACCCGGACCGCTTCCGCTTCCCGCGGCCGATGCTGCACGGCGGCCAGCGGCCGGGCGACCCCGACTGGCTCGACATCTCCATGAGCGGCCTCAAGACGGCCGTGGTGCTCGCCGCGCGTGCCTCGACCGACCTCGCCGCGGACACGCCGCACCTGGCGCGGGGCTTCCAGGACGCGGTCTCCGCCGTGCTCATCGCGAAAGTGCTGCGCGCCGTCGAGCTGACGGAGCACTCTCGTGTCGTGCTCGCCGGCGGCGTCGCGTGCAACCAGGCGCTGCGCGCCGCCCTCGGCACCGCCCTGTCG
>CAYLJK010000325.1:1815-3280 GCA_964383975.1 uncultured Gemmatimonadales bacterium
CCCTGCACGCGCCGTCGCCGCGGCTCAGCACCGACAACGCCGCGATGATCGCCCGCGCCGGGCTCTTCCGATCGGCCGAAGCCGGCCGCATCGTGGATGCCGATCCGCGGCTCCCCTTCCCCGGCCTGGAGCGACCCACGTGACCGTCTATCCGTTCGTCATCCACATCGGGAGCTTCACGATCACGGGCTACGGCCTGATGATGATGGCGGCGTTTCTGGTCTCGGGCTGGGTCTTCGCCGCACGGCTGCGCGAGACCGGGCGGTCGGAGGAGCTCGCCTGGGATGCCGTGATGTGGGCCGTGATCGGCGGTCTGCTCGGCGCCAAGCTCTACTACGCGGTGCTCACGCGCGACGTCGCCTCGCTCTTCTCGCGCGCCGGCCTGGTGTGGTACGGCGGCTTCATCGGCGGGACCCTCGCCGTCGTCGCCTATCTGTGGTGGAAGAAGCATCCGGTGGCGCCCATCGCGGACGCCATCGCCCCCGCGCTCGCGGCCGGCTACGCCGTCGGCCGGATCGGGTGCTTCCTCGTGGGGGACGACTACGGCCGCCCCACCGACGTGCCGTGGGCGATGGCGTTCCCACAGGGCTCACCACCCACGATCGCACGCGTCCTGGTGCGGGACTTCGGCGTGGCGCTCCCGCCGGGGACCCCCGGCGACCAGATCCTCGCGGTGCATCCGACCCAACTCTACGAGGTGGCCCTGGCGCTGCTCGCGTTTCTGCTCCTGTGGCGGATCCGCGCGCACGCGCGCGGGGCGGGCTGGCTCTTCGCGGTCTATCTGGTGCTCGCGGGAGCCGCACGGATGTTCGTCGAGGTGTTCCGCGCCAAGGACGATCGGTTCTTCGGACCGTTCACCGTAGCCCAGGTCATCAGCATCGTCCTCGTCGCCGCGGGGCTCGCCCTGATGACGCGGGTGCAGCGCCCCCCGGCGGCACCCGCCGGCTGACGCTCAGGGGACCACGCCGAAGGTGCGCCGCACCGGCGCGTAGCGTGCGCCGGCCAGCCCTCCGTCGAACAGGTTCCACGTCAGCAGCCCGTCGTCGCTGCGCGGCTCGAGGAGCAGGACTGCGAGCCGTCCCAGCGGCTGGTCCGTCCGCACCACGGCCGTCCCGGCGGGGAACGTGTCGGGCTGAGACGGTTCCCACGCGCCCACCACCGTTCGCTCACGGTGCTCCTGGAACGGCCGCTCCGCGGTCCAGGTGGAGTCGATCCGGAACCGCTCCCCGGCGATGACGGCCGGGGCCGCGAGGCGTGTCACCGCGATGCCGTGCGCGGCCAGCCGCTCGATCGCGTCGCCGAAGCGCGGCGGGACGAGGTAGGCACGCGGCACGCGCTCCCACGCGCTCCCCTCGAAGGTCGTGAAGTCCGGCATCCGCTCGGCCCGCCGGACGTCGAGCCGGCGCAGCATGCGGCGGCCGGTGTACGGATGGCGCTCCTCGGCCACCGCGCCGAGCAGCACCTC
>CAYLJK010000326.1:0-3269 GCA_964383975.1 uncultured Gemmatimonadales bacterium
GGCGGCGTACGGCCACGATGACCGTTCGAACGGCTACGCGGCGTTCCGGGCCATCACCGAGGTGACGACGCCCGCGCGGACGGCGATGGCGTACGGCGTCAACAACGAAGAGGTCAGTTCGTGGACGACCGGCGTGAACGCCGAGTGGTTCCGGACGCTGGTCGCCGAAATCATCGCTGCGCAGGAGCCGAACTACACGGACCTCGTGCTGCGGCGCGCGCTCCAGGCGTCGAAGGCGCTGGTGGCTGACTGCACGACGGCCATCAACCCGGTCTTCCCGCAGCCGTTTCTGCCCGGGGGATCGGCGCGTCTCGGCTGGGGGCTCGTGTTCAAGGAGTACGGCCCCGGGCGCGAGGCCGACAGCGAGTACTTCGCCGAGGTGCGCGGGCTGCTGAACCGCGCTGGTGTGCGCTGGCAGACCCACGCGTACCGGGCGGGCTACGGCGGCAGCACGATTGCGCAGTGGTTCGCGAACGCCGGCATGGACGCGATCGACGTCGGCATCGGCCTGCTGAGCATGCACTCGCCGATGGACGTTTCGGCCAAGGTGGATCTCTGGGAGCTGTACCGCGGGTTCAAGGCCTTCTTCGATGGACCATGAACGGCCGACTCTGACGTTCTGCGTGACTTCGTTCTGCGTTCTCCGTTCGGGACTGAGACGCTGACGCCGAACGCCGAACGCCGAACGCCGAACGAGAAGAACGTAGCACGTAGAACGCAGTCGAGCATGTCACCGCGGACGGTGACGCCCGCAGAGGATGAAGATGAGGGCTGTCGGGGATAGAGTACGGGCGTGGAACCGCCAAGGCCAGAGGTCGTCGTTCAGTGAGCGCGGCAGCTCGCAACGCAGTCGGACCCGGACCGCGCTGGGTGCCCCAGACTGTCCCCATCGAGGACGCGTAGCAGATTCCCGAGAGTGGCCGGTCCCCTTGGTGGTCTCCCGGAGGAGGGCGCCTATGGACGTGATGCATGCCCACTGTTGCGGGGTCGACGTGCACGCGAAGTTTCTGGTCGCGTGCGTGCGGCACGTGGGGTCGGGCGGCCAGGTGACAAGCGAGACGCAGCGGTTTGGGACGATGACGGCGGACCTGGAAGCATTGGCCCGCTGGCTGGGCGCCACGGGGGTCACCCACGTGGCGATCGAATCGACGGGGGTGCTGTGGCAGCCCGTCTGGAACGTGCTGGAACCGCGGATGACGATCGTGCTGGTGAATCCGCGCGACGTGCGCCAAGTACCGGGTCGGAAGACGGACACGACCGACGCGGCGTGGTTGGCGCAGCTGCTGCAGCACGGGTTGCTCCGGGCGAGTTTCGTGCCCCCGCAGGCCATCCGGGACTTGCGGGATCTCACGCGGGGCCGCGCCAAGCTGGTCGATCAGACCACCGCCGTGGCGAATCGGATCCACGCGGTCCTGCACGACGCGAATATCAAGCTCGGGAGCGTGGCGAGCGACATCCTCGGTGTGTCCGGGCGCGCCATGCTGCAGGCGCTGGCGGCGGGCGAGACCGACCCGACGCGCCTGGCGGACTTGGCCCGGCACACGCTGCGGAAGAAGCTCCCGCAGTTGCGCGTGGCCCTCGAGGGGCGCGTCACGGCGCACCATCGGTTCCTGCTCACGCGGCTGCTCGGCCAGCTGACCTTCCTGGAAACCGAGATCGCGGCGTACGACACGCAGGTCGCTGAGGCCAGCCGCCCTTTTGCGGCGCACCTGACCCGCTTGGACACGATGCCGGGGGTGGATCAACGGACCGCTGAGAACATCCTCGCGGAACTGGGCGTCGACATGACCGTGTTTCCCAGCGCCGCCCATGCGGCGTCGTGGGTCGCGTTGTGTCCCGGGAATCACGAAACCGGCGGGAAGCGCCGCGCCGGCACGACGCGGCACGGGAACCGCTGGGCGCGGCGCGCGTTCACCGAGGCGGCGTGGGCGGCCAAGCAGACCAAGGGGACCTATGCCGCTGCCCAGTTCCGGCGACTGGCGCGGCGCCGCGGCGCGAAGCGGGCGATTGTCGCCACCGCCCACGGCCTGCTCGTCGCGGCGTACTACATCCTCCGTGACGACGTCGCGTATCACGACTTGGGGGCCGACTACTTCGACCGCCTTGCGCCCGCCCAGCTCACCCGCTCTCTTGTCCGTCGCCTCGAACGACTGGGCCACAAAGTCACCTTGGAGCCCGCAGCGTAGTCGCAACTCGAATCTTCGTAGCAGAACGACCGTGTTCACGATCATGCCCCAATCTGATCGGCGAGGAGCCCGACGCTAATCGCGTAGGCGTGCGCGCAGTTGTAGTCGAGGAGCGCCTCGTAGTTGCCGTACACGAGGAAACGCCGCTTCGTGCCTGACACGAGCGCGGCCTGTACGTCGACCTGGGGCAGCGCCGCGCCGCCCGTGAGCCGGATGCCGAGGTCCTGCCAGGCGGCGAGGGGCTGGCCGATCGTCATGTCCCGCCTCGCCTGGCAGGTCCCCGCGCGCCGTTCGACGGATTCGGCAATGCGCGCCGCGGCCGCGTCGGGCACCTGCACCTCGCGTCCCCAGCGATAGCCTTCGGTCCAGCCGTAGCCCTTGAGGTAGTTGGCAATCGACGCGAAGACGTCCGGTTCCGACTCCCAGATGTCGCGGCGGCCGTCGCCGTCGAAGTCCACGGCATGCTGCAGATAGCTCGAGGGCATGAACTGCGGCTGTCCCATGGCGCCCGCCCACGACCCCTGAAGCCGCTCGAACTCGATGTCGCCGCGGTTCAGGATCTCGAGCGCGCTGAACAGCTCGCGCCGGAACAACGTCGCGCGGCGCGGATCCCACGCGAGCGTGGCCAGGGCCGCGATGACGGGGCGCGTGCCGACGAAGCGCCCGAAGTTTGATTCCATGCCCCAGATGGCCACGATGATCGGCGGCGGCACGCCGTAGGCCGCCGACACCACGTCGAGGATCATCCGATGGCGGGCCAGCATCTGTTGCCCCGTGCGGACGCGCTCGCTCGTGACCTGGCGGGCGATGTACTCCTCGAGCGTCAGGACGACTTCGGCCTGCGTGCGGTCGCGCTCGATCGCCACGGCGAGCGGCTCGGTGAGCCCACCCAGCGCCTGTTCGACAATCTCGGGTCGAATACCGCGCGTCAATGCCTCGGCACGGAGCTCGGCCAGCCAGTCGGCGAAGGCCGGCGGCGCCGGCGGGTCCTGCGCGCGGCCACCCGCGGGCGCAGTCGCGCCAAGCGCCAACGCCACCAGGATCGACACGAGGCCGCGCATGAGGGGGAGTGTAGCAGCCTGA
>CAYLJK010000327.1:0-3257 GCA_964383975.1 uncultured Gemmatimonadales bacterium
CAGCGCAGTGGTCGCCCGGATCGGTGAGCCGCCAGAGCACCTCCGAGACGGGGAGGTCGTACACGCCGAGGTCGTAGAGGCCGCGGCCGATCGTCTCACCGGTGGCGACCTCGATGGGCAGTCCCCAGGGAAGGCGCACGAGCGAGCGTGCGGGGCGGCCCGCGATCGCCGCTCGGAGCCGGCGCGCCAGCTGCGACGGCCGGAACAGGTACTCGGGCTTGAGCGGACCCACGTCCATCAAAGCGCGTCCCGGCGTCCCTGGGCTGCACCGAGCGACAGCGTGATGCCACCCAGACACACGGCGCCGCCGACCACGGCGGGGGACCCCGGGGGCTCCGCGATGGTGGGGAGGAGCCAGGCGATGAGGGTCGCACCCACCGGCTCGGCGAGCGCCGCGACGTTCACCGCGTACGCCGGGAAGAACCGCAGGGCGTAGTTGAGCCCGGTGTGCCCGACGAGCATCGGCCCGGCGGCGAGGGCGGCGAACACGGCCCAGTCGGCCGGAAGGTAGGCGCGGAACGCCTCACCGCGCGCCGCCGCCCAGGCGAGCAGCACCGCGGCGCTGACGCCGTACACCGGCGTCACGTACGCGACGAGCGAAAGCCGGGCGCGCAGCCGCCGCCCGCTCACGAAGTACACGGCGCCGAACAGGGCGCCCAGAAGCGCCAGCAGGTCCCCGTGGAGGGCGCTGCGCCCGCCCGTCCAGGCGTCGCCGAGCGCGATGACGGCGGCGCCCGACATGGCGAGGACGATGCCTGTCGCCTGTGCGCCCGCCGGGCGCTCACGCAGGAAGTGGTGCGACAGGAGCCAGGAGAAGAGCGGCGAGAGGGCGACGAGGACCGACGAGGCCGCCACCGACGTGAGCCGGACCGACGTGATCCAGGTGGCGAAGTGGAGGGCGAGCGCGACGCCCGCGAGCACCGCGATCGCCACGTCCCGGCCTGGCACCCCTACCCACTCGCGGCGCGCGTTCGACAGGAGGAACAGCGGGAGCAGCACGGCGGTGGCGATGGTGAGCCGCCACGCGGCGACCGCCAGCGGCGGAGCCTCGGTGAGCCGGATGAGCGGCGCGGCCCACGAGATGGCGAAGAGGGCGGCCACGAGGACGGCGAGCGGGCGGGCGCGGGACGGCACGGTCCCAAGGTAGGGGGCGAGGCCGGCGCGGGCTATATTCGCGGCCATGAGGCGAACGCTCCTGGTGCTCGCCGGCGCCGCGTTCGCGGCCGCCTCCCCTGCTCCTGCCCAGCGGGTGCGCTACGAGTCGGTGGCGGCGTGGACTGGTCCCTACGTCGAGCACCTCATCCGCTCGGGGGTGCTGCGGGACCCCGACCCGCTCACGCGCCCGCTGCAACGGGCGCAGCTGGCGCGCGCGCTCCAGGTGGCCGACACCGCCGAGGCCGGCGCGGCGATCCGCGCCACGGTCCGGATGCTGGCGGCCGAGTTCGACGAACCGCCGGACACCGTCCGCTGGACCGCCGACGCACACGTGGGCGCCCTCGCCGCGTCGGACGCCCGCCACTGGGCGCTGCGGCCCTCGGCGGACTCGGCCGGGCTCTATCCGCAACTCGGGCTGCGCCTCTCGGTGGAGCTGCCGCACCTGGCGTTCGTCGCGCACCCCGAAGTGGACAACCGGATGCGCTACGACCCCGACTACCGCGGCAAGAAGGACCGGTTCGTCGCCGGGCGGTCGAACGAGGCGTACCTGCTGGGGTCGTGGCGGTACGCCGACGCGTTCCTCGGCATCGTGGCCCGGAACTGGGGGCCACCGGACGCGGAGGGGATGTTGCTCGCGCCGGGCCCGTATCCCATTGACCATCTCTTCGTGCGCCTCGGGCCGCGGCGGCTGCGACTGGAGCTGATGGTGCTGGGCCTCGACCCGGTCGTCCCCTGGGACTCGACGCTCCCGGTCGCCCGGTATGCGGGCCTGCACCGTCTTGTGGTCCAGCCCTCCGACCGGCTGGCGTTCTCGCTTGGCGAGGCGGTGGTGTATGCGACGCGGGATGCTCCGCGCTCCGCCG
Source organism: uncultured Gemmatimonadales bacterium (assembly GCA_964383975.1). GTDB lineage: Bacteria > Gemmatimonadota > Gemmatimonadetes > Gemmatimonadales > JACORV01 > DASXPG01. Next base: position 2,019 of record CAYLJK010000327.1, read on the forward strand.
AGCTGTGGTACCTGAATCCGCTGAACCTCTTCCTCCTCGCCGCGTACGACGGGGCTCCGGAGTCGAACGCGATTCTCGCCGCCGACGCCGCGTGGCGCGTGGCGCTGCGGACGACGCTGTTCGGCCAGCTGCTGGTGGACGACATCCAGGTGGACAACGACGCGCAGAGCGACCGGGAGCCGGCGGCGTTCGGCGTCACCCTCGGGGCATCGGGCGGGCTCCGGCGCGGGCGCGTCAGCTGGGCGGCGACGTACACGCGGGTCGCGAACCTCACGTACCGCACGCCGCGGCGGGAGGAGCAATACACCATCCGCGACGCCGGCGTCGGGCGGAACTTCTCCGACTACGACCAGGCCACGCTGCGGCTCTGGACGCTGCCGCTGTCGCGCCTGCTCGCCTCGGTGGAGGCGACGGTGCTGCGCCAAGGCGAAGGCGACATCCGGCAGCGCTATCCGCCGCTCAGCGCGTGGGACACGCTCCCGACGACGCTGACCGGCACGGTCGAGCGCACGGTGCGGCTCGCGGTCGGCGTTTCGTGGACGCCCGTCCCCTGGCTCACGGCGGGCGCCGACCTGGGGTACAACGGGACCAGCGACGCGGGGCACGTGGCCGGCGCATCGGACTCGCGGTTTGTGTGGCGTCTGCGCCTGGAGGCGCGGCGACGCGTGGGAGGGTCCGCGCCCGCCTGGGCGCGATGAGCGACTTCGACGCGGTCGTCGTCGGTGCCGGTATCATCGGGCTCGCCTGCGCGCGGGAGCTGGCGCGGCGCTCGCGGTCCGTGCTGGTGCTGGAACGGCACGAGCGGTTCGGGTGCGAGACGAGCAGCCGCAACAGCGAGGTAGTCCACGCCGGGATCCACTACCCGCCCGGGTCGCTGAAGGCCGGACTGTGCGTCCGGGGCAACCGGGGCCTGCGCACGTACTGCGAGGTTCTCGGGGTGCCGTTCCGGCCGATCGGCAAGGTGATCGTGGCGGTCGCCGACGAGGACCTGCCGAAGCTGGAGGCGATCCGGGCCAACGCGGCCGAGTGCGGCGTGGCGCTCCAGCCGCTGACGGCTGACGAGGTCCGTGCTCTTGAGCCGCACGTGCGTTGCGTGGGCGGTCTCTGGTCGCCGTCCACGGCGATCGTGGACTCGCACGCGCTGATGGCGACGATCCTCGCGGAGCTGGAGGCATCGGGAGGGACCCTCGCCTGCGAGCACGAAGTGTTGGCCGCTGAGCGATGCAGCGGGGCGTATCG
>CAYLJK010000328.1:0-3237 GCA_964383975.1 uncultured Gemmatimonadales bacterium
CGTGGACCCGGTGCGCGACCATGACATTATCACGATGGAACTCGCGCTCGCCGACCTCGCGACGGTGGAGCGGCGGCTCGACAGGCAGCGCAAGGCGGCGCGCAGCGGTGACAAGGACGCGCAGAGCGAGGTCGTCCTCCTGGAGCGGACGCAGGCGCATCTCGAGAAGGGCGAGGGCGCGCGCGACGCCATCGAGGGACCCGAGGACGCGAGGCTGCTGCGGATGCTGGGCCTGCTGACCGCGAAACCCATCCTGTACGCCGCGAACGTGGACGAGGCGGCGCTGGCGGCGGGGACGTCGCCGCACGTGCGGGCCCTCGAGGAGGCGGCCGCCGCCCACCACGAGGAGGCTGAGGTCGTCCTTTTCTCCGCGAAGCTCGAAGCCGAACTGGCGGAACTCTCGGCGGAGGAGCGCGGGGAGTTCCTCGCGGAGGCGGGGATCGAGGAGCCGGGCCTCGACCGCCTCGTCCACGCCGGCTACCACCTGATGGGCCTGGGGACGTTCTTCACCGTGGGCGAGAACGAGGTGCGCGCGTGGACGTTCCACCGCGGCGACCTGGCCCCCGCGTGCGCCGGCTACATCCACACCGACTTCGAGCGCGGGTTCATCCGCGCCGAGACGATCGCCTGGGACGAGTTCCTCCGGCTCGGCGGCTACAAGCCGGCCCGCGAACAGGGCGCGGTCCGCAGTGAGGGGAAGGAGTACGCCGTCCAGGACGGGGACGTGCTGCTGATCCGGTTCAATGTCTGATGGGGCGTGATGAGCGAGGGGTGATGGGTGACGGGGTACCGGTGGTGGGCGATGCGTGACGGGTGAGGAGACTCGACCCGAACGAACCCATCACTCACCACCTAACCGCTTCCCACCTGATCAGCCATCACTCCGCACCCATCACTTCAGTTCCGCTCCCTTGCTTGCTACATTGCGTGGCTCACATCCACCCTGTTCCGCCCGACCGGGAGCGGGACCGCGACGACCAAAGGGAGGTACTCCGACGTGACCCGCCGTTACGAAGTCGTGTACATCTTCGACCCCGCGCTGGACGAGCCGGCCGTGACCGAGCGGCTGGCGAAGTTCCACGCGCTGCTGGGCGATGGTGTTCAGGTCAACGTGAATCACTGGGGCAAGCGCACGCTCGCCCAGCCGGTCCGCCGCCGGGACACCGGCTACTACGTCGTCGCCCAGTTCGAGGCGGAGCAAGCGGTGTTGCCGGAGTTCGAGCGCGCCGTGAAGCTGGAGGAGGGCATCCTGCGCTTCCTCGTCGTGCTGATGGAAGGCGAGATGCCGGCTCCGATGCCCGCCGAGACGGCCGTGGGCGCTGACGAGGAGGACGAGTGATGATCCGGTCCCGCGCCAAGACCTGCCCCGTCTGCGAGGCGGGCGTCCGTGTCCTCGACTACAAGGACGAGCGGACCCTCGGCCGGTTCCTCACTGATCGCGGCAAGATCCTGCCGAGCCGCCTGTCGGGGATGTGCGCCCGCCACCAGCGGCAGCTGTCGGTGGCGATCAAGCGCGCGCGCCAGCTGGCCCTGCTGCCGTACATCAAGGGCCACGGACAGTAGCCTGAGGCCGCGCCCGCTCCGCCTCTTCTGGGGAGCGCTCGCCTACCTCGGGTTCGCGTTCGTCAGCCCTGTCGCACTGGTGGCGGCGCCCCTGGGGCTGCTGCTGGCGTTCCAGCGGCCGGCCCCGCGGGAGGCGTTCTACGCGGCGTTGCTGCTCGGCTACGCCGCCTGGAGCGCCTTCCGCGGTACGCCGGGGTTTGGCCGCGTGGAAGGCGCATGGGTGTGCCTGGTCGCCGGGGCGGTCGTCGTGGTCCTGGCGGCGCGCCCGCCCGCGGCGGGCCGCCTGGTGGCGACAGGCCTCCTCGCGCTCGCCATCGGCGCTACGGCGGCGCTCGCGGCGGTGGGGGTGACGCGGTTCAGCTTCGCCGAGCTGCGCTGGCTTAGCGAGCGGCAGTTCGGCCAGCAGGCCCGGCTCTTCCTCGGCCTGGTGGCGCCGCGGCTCGGCGATTCCGCCGCCGCGCTGGAACTGGTGGCGAACGACGTCGTTCGGACGGTCAGCGGGCTCTTCCCGTCGCTGGTGCTGCTCCAGACGCTGTTCGCCCTCGCGCTCGCGTGGTCGCTGTACCGGCTGCTGGCGCGGCACCCCGAGGGCGAGCCGCTGCCGCCGCTGCGCGCGTTCCGGTTCAACGACCACCTGGTGTGGGGCGTCGTGCTGGGCATCCTCGCGCTCGTCTGGCCCGGTGCGGCCGCGCTCCGCGACATCGGGGGCAACCTGCTGACGTTCTTCGGCGGACTGTACGTGCTGCGAGGCGCCGGGATCGTGGCGGACCTGGCGGCGGTGTCCGGGGTGGGCGGTCCGTTCGCGTGGCTCGGCGCGGCCGCCTTCACGCTCTTCCTTCTTCCCGTCGCGCTGTTCAGCGCGCTGGCGATCGGGGTGACGGACACCTGGTTCGACTGGCGCCGGCTGGCACGGCGGCCGAAAAGCGGTTAGAAAGGGAGGATGGGCGCGGCCCCGCCGACGGCGGCGGCCCATCCCGCGCACTGACAACGCCTTACGGGAGCACCGGACCCATGGATGTCATCCTCCGCCAGGACGTCGAGAAGCTCGGCCGCGCCGGCGAGATCGTCACCGTCAAGGACGGCTACGCGCGCAACTTCCTCCTGCCTCGCGGGCTTGCCTACCAGGCGACGGAGGGGAACAAGCGCCGCCTCGAGGCCGAGAAGGGCCGGCAGGCGAAGCGGCAGGCCGGCGAGGTCGCGGGCGCGCGGGAGGTCGCCGCGCGGATTGAGGCGCTCTCGCTCACGTTCACCATGAAGGCGGGCGAAGGGGACCGGCTGTTCGGCTCCGTCACCGCCGCCGACATCGCCGAGAAGCTCCACGGGGAGGGGATCCAGGTGGACAAGAAGGCGATCGACCTCGACGAGCCGATCAAGGCGCTCGGTGTGTACAAGGTCCCGGTCCGCCTCCACCACGAGGTGAAACCGGAGCTCCGCGTGTGGGTCGTCCGGGAGTAGCCCGTGGGCATCGCGATCGGCTACCTCGACGGACCACGCCTGCGGCGCTCGCTGCTGGCGGCGGCCCAGTGGGTGGGGGCGGGGCGGGAAGAGCTGAATCGCATCAACGTGTTCCCGGTCCCTGACGGCGACACGGGAACGAACTTCCATCTGACCATGCGCTCCATCGCCGAGGCCCTGCACCTCCTCGGCGATGCGCCGTTGCCGGAGGTGTCGCGG
>CAYLJK010000329.1:0-2773 GCA_964383975.1 uncultured Gemmatimonadales bacterium
GCCGACAGAGCCGCCAACACCTACCGCTACTCCCGTGGTGCCGCCGACGCCGGGGAAGGACCCGCTCGCCGCCGCGCCGCGCGGCTGGGTGGACCTGCGCCCCGAGAACTGCGGGCGCTGGATCGCGCGCGCCCGCGCCATCATCGAGCAGGCGGTGGCCCGCCGGCGCCTGCCCGCGGGCTCGGGCTCCGACGAGGAGTGGTATGCGATGGCGCCCGCCGACCCGATCGCTCCGTGGCGCATGGCGACGTGGGTGTTCCGGTTCGAGGACCACGGGGAGCGCATCAAGCGCTGACCGGATGACGACACGGAAGATCGCGATCCTCCCCGACGCGGTCGCGAACCGCATCGCGGCGGGCGAGGTGGTCGAGCGGCCGGCATCGGTCGTGAAGGAACTGCTCGAGAACGCACTCGACGCGGGCGCGCGCGCGGTCGCCGTCGCCATCGAGGCGGGGGGCAAGACCCTCATCCGCGTCGCCGACGATGGCGAGGGGATGGGGCGCGAGGACGCGCTGCTCGCCCTCGACCGCCACGCCACGAGCAAGGTGCGGACCGCCGAGGACCTGGTGGGCGTCGCGACCTTCGGTTTCCGGGGCGAGGCGCTCCCGAGCATCGCGGCGGTCAGCCGCTTCGAGCTGGAGACCGCCACGGCCGGCGAGGGCGTCGGGACGCGGCTCACCGCCGCCGGGGGCCGGGTCGCGGCGGTGGCTGACGTGACGCGCCGGCCCGGCACGACCGTCACTGTGCGCTCCCTCTTCCACAGCACTCCCGCGCGCCGGAAGTTCCTGCGCAGCGCGCGCAGCGAGACGCGGGCCTGCGTGGACGTCGTGCGCACGCTCGCGCTGGCGCGTCCGGACCTCGGCCTGTCCATGCTCGCCGATGGCCGCGAGGTCGTGGACGCGGTGCCGACGCGCTCCCTCGCCGAGCGCATCGCCCAGGTCTTCGGCGCCGAGTTCGCGGCCACGCTCGTGGCCGTGGACCACGGCGAAGGCGGCGTGCACGTAACGGGGATGGTGCAGCGTCCGGCTCAGGCCGCCGTCGCCGGGCGTGTCGCGCTGCTGTTCGTCAACCGCCGACCGTTCCGGGACCCCTTCCTCGTGCGCGCCGCCGAGCGCGGCTTCCGCGGCACCCTCCCGGCGGGGCTGCGGCCCAGCCTGGTGCTCGCCCTCACGGTGCCGCCGGCGGATGTGGACGTGAACGTCCACCCGGCCAAGCTTGAGGTCCGCTTCCGCGACCGCTTCGCCGTCGAGGCCGCGGTGGAGGCCGCCGTGCACGCCGCGCTGGGCGCCGTCGGATCGGCGGCGCCGCTGGGGCAGGGGCCGCTGCCTTGGGAGCACCGGGCGGTCGCGATGCCGCGGCTCGGCCGGGCGGAGACCCCGGCCCCGCCCGGCGACCTCTTCGGCGCCGCACCGGACTCCGGAGAGCAGACAGCCGCGCTCGCCCCCGCGCCGGCGGAGACAGCGACGGCGCTCCGGGTGCTGGCCCAGGTTCACGAGACGTACATCCTCGTCGAGGGCGCGGATGGCCTGCTGATCGTGGACCAGCACTCGGCCCACGAGCGCGTCCTCTTCGAACGCGCGATGCAGGTGCTCGCCGAGGGCGGCGGCGCGTCCCAGCAGCTGCTCTTCCCTCTGACCCTGCGCCTCACGGGACCGGAGCTCGACGCCGTCGAGGCGCACCGCGGGCTGCTGGCACGGCTCGGCTACGAGGTCGAGCCGTTCGGTCCCGAGACGATCCTGGTGCGCGCCGCGCCGGCGCCGCATCCACGCTTCGACGCCGAGCGGTGCCTGCGGGAGATGGTGGCCGACCTGGCGGGCGGGCGCTTCGGCGGGCTCGCCAACCGCCTCGAGCGCTTCGCCTCGACGTTCGCGTGCCGCGCGGCGATCAAGGCCGGGACGCCGCTCACGCGTCCCGAGATGGAGGAGCTGATCGCCCGGCTCCTCGCCGCCGAGCTCCCGGCGCACGACGTGCACGGGCGCCCCACGGTCGTGCAGCTGCCGCGGCACGAGCTGGAGCGGCGCTTCGGGCGGCGATGAGCGGCGGGCGCGGAGGCACGGAGGCACGGGGGCACGATGCTCCCCGCTCCGAGCTCCCGGATCCTAGCTGCCTCGTTCTCACCGGCCCCACCGCCAGCGGCAAGACCGCCGTCGTGACGGCCCTCGCCGCGCTCGCGCCCATCGGCGTGGTCTCCGCGGATTCGCGGCAGCTCTACCGCGGGCTCGACATCGGCACGGCGAAGCCGACGGCGGCCGAGCGCGCCGCCGCGCCGTATTACGGGTTCGATCTCGTGGAGCCGACCGAGCGCTATGCCGCCGGCCGCTTCGCGCGCGAGGCCGCCGTGTGGATCGCGGACGTCGCGGACGCGGGCCGGCTGCCGGTGGTCGTGGGCGGCACCGGTCTCTACCTCCGCGCGCTCTTCGAGGGGCTGTTCGCCGAGCCGACCCTTGACGCGGCGCGGCGCGGGGCCCTGCGGGCCGTGCTCGGCCGGCGCTCCACCGAGTCGCTGCTCGCCTGGGCGCGCCGGCTCGACACGGGCTTCGCGGGCCGTGACCGGCAGCGCGCGCTGCGCGCCCTCGAGATCGGGCTGCTCACGGGCACACCGCTCTCCCGCCTCCAGCGCCGGGCAGCGCCCGGCCCGGCGGCACCGCCGCCGGTGTACGTGCGGCTCGCGCTCCCGCGGACCGTGCTCGCCGAGCGTATCGCCGTGGAGGCGCGGGCGATGCTGGCCGCGGGCCTGGTGGGTGAGGTGCGCGGCCTGCTCGCGGCGGGGGTC
>CAYLJK010000329.1:2783-3236 GCA_964383975.1 uncultured Gemmatimonadales bacterium
ACCGGGGTGGGGTATCGCGAGGTGATCGCCCACCGCGGCGGTCGGCTCGCGGCCGACGCGCTCGAAGGCGCGATCACGGCGGCGACGCGGCAGTACGCGAAGCGCCAGGAGACCTGGTTCCGTCACCAGCTCCCGCCGGGGACGATCGTACTGGACGCGGCGCGCACGCCGGACGCGCTGGCGCGGGAGGTGCTGGCCGGGTATCGTGCGGCGCTCGGAGGGGCGGGAGAGCGGGAGAGCGGGAGGTCGGGAGGGTAGGCGCGTGCGCATCGGCATCGTGTGTTATCCCACCTACGGCGGCTCGGGCGCCGTGGCCACCGAGCTGGGCCTCGCGCTCGCCGAGCGCGGGCACCACGTGCACTTCATCTCCTACGCGCTGCCGTTCCGCCTCCGGTTCAACGAGCGGGTGACGTTCCACGAGGTGAAGATCGGGACCTATCCGCTGTTCGAGCA
>CAYLJK010000330.1:0-3204 GCA_964383975.1 uncultured Gemmatimonadales bacterium
CGCATGCTCACCGGCATCGAGACGCGCACGTACGGGACACGGTGCCCTTCCCGCTCCTCGAGATAGCGCCCCAGCCCCCCCGAGACGCACGCCATCAGCACGTCGTTCACGGTGGCGCCGAACCGGTCCTTGACCTGCTTCACCGTCGCGATGGGGAAGGCCCGGGTCCACGCGACGCGCTTGTGCCCGCCGGGACACCGGCCGTGCAGCGCGTGACGGTCGGGGCGCCACGTCAGGCGGGCGGCGAGCGCGAGGGGGCCGACGAACGGCGCGAGGAGGGCCGTGCGGATCCGGCTGGTCAGGGGACGGACGGGGAGGCGGTGCAGCCGCTCATCGGTGCGCACCTCGTCCATCAGGGAGAAGATGATCGGCACGATCGCGATCCCGTCGGCCATGCAGTGATGGAGCCGCACGATGATGGCGCTGCCGTCGCCCTCGTAGTGCTCGACGTGCTGGACCTGCCAGAGCGGGCGGTCGTCGGGGAGGGGAAGGCCGGCGAGGTAGCTGACGTACTCCTGGAGGTCCTCCGCGCCGGCCAGGCGCTCCACTTCCGCGCGGACCACGTGCCGGCCGATGGCGAAGGCCGCGTCCGGCTCCCAGAACGGCCGCCCGTGGCGGAACACGACGCGCTGCCGGAAGCGCGGGTAGCGCGCGCCGCCGTCCGCGAGGACCACGCGGCGCAGGGCGAGGTCTTGCACGACCTCGAGGTCGATGTGGTCCGTCGTGTAGAGGGCGTTGATGATCATGCGGTTGGTCGGGCTGTCCTGCAGCCACACCGCGTCGCCCGGGGCGACGCGGACGCCGGCCCGGCGGCGGCGCGACGCGGCCGCCGCGCGCGCCATCAGGCCCCCCGCCGCAGCGCAAGGAGCGCCGCGACCGCGAAGAACGCCCCCCACACGAACCACGGCAGCTGGAACGACAGCGTGATCGCCCCCGCCACCAGCGCGAAGCCCGCCAGCAGCGTCCCGCGCATCCCCGCGAGCGGGTTCTCGGGGTGGCGGTGCGCTGACTTCTCCAGCACCCGGAGCCCCTCCGTGAGGAGCAGCGGCATCTTGGCGAGGGCGTCCACCAGGTCCGGCGCGTTGCGGACGCTCTCCTGCACCAGCCGCGCCGGGCCGAACTGCGCGATGAAGATCCGGCGGACGTGACGGCGGGAGACCTCGGCCACGTCGAACCCCGGGAGCAGCAGGTGGCCGACGGCCTCGAAGGTGACCAGCGCCTTCACCATCAGCACCAGCTCGACGGGGAAGTACATCCCGAAGCCGGCGCCCTGGCGGACCGAATCGAGGACCAGCTGGGCGAGCGAGTAGTCCTCGAACGTCGCCGAGCGGCGCCAGCGCCGCGCGATCTCGGCGACCTCGCGCCGGAAGCCGGCGACGTCGCTCCCCCGCCCCGCCTGCGCGGCCGCCGAGAGGTAGCGCGCGGCGCTCTCGGCGTCGCCGTTCACGAGCGAATAGTAGTAGTACAGCATGGTGCGGCGCAGCTCCTCCTGCATGCGCCCCACCATCCCGAGGTCGATGAAGCCGGCGCGCGGCCCGGGGAGGCACAGCAGGTTCGCCGGGTGCAGGTCGGCGTGGAAGAAGCCGTCCCGGTAGAGCATCCGGATGATCGCGGCGGCGCCCAGGTCGGTCAGCCGCTCGCGGTCCTCGGGCGGGAGCCCCTGCGCCGCGGGCGTGTCGGGACGCAGGCCGTCCAGGTACTCCATCGTGAGGGTGTCGCGGCCGCTGTACGCCCGGAACACCGCCGGGAAGACGACGTCCGGCAGGTCACGGAAGTTGGCGGCGAAGGTCTCCGCGTTGTCGGCCTCCCGGCGCAGATCCGCCTCGCGCAGCGTGTAATGCACGAACTCGTCAATCAGCTGGCGCGGCTGGTAGCGTGGCAGGAGCCGCTGGAGGAGCCGTCCCACGAGCCGGAGCAGCCTCGCGTCACGCTCCAGCGTCTCGCGGATCCCCGGCTTCACCACCTTGATGACGACCTCGTCCCCCTCGACCGTCGTGGCGCGGTGGATCTGGCCGATGGAGGCCGAGCCCAACGGCTCGGGGTCGATCCACGCGAACATCGAGCCCACCGGCCGCCCCACGTCCCGCTCCACGATGGCGACGAGCGACTCCAGCGGCACCGCGGGAAGCCGGTCGAGCAGGCGGCGCAGCTCGGCGGTGACGGCGGACGGGAGGATGTCCTCGCGGAGGCTCAGGATCTGGCCGAGCTTGATGTAGGTGGGGCCGAGCCACTCGAGACGGCGCCGCAGCTGGACCGGGAACGGCTCATGGCGGATGCGGCCGTCCACGAACGGGCGGACGAGGAGCGCCAGCAGCGCGGCCGACGCACCGCCGAGACCCGCGGGCCGGTGCTCGGCCCGGCGCTGCCGCACCGCGGCCACCAGGGCGCCGGCGCCGAGACCCGCGAGGTGCCGCACCGTCGTGGCGGCGCGGCGCAGCAACCCCTGCGGCGGCGGGACCTCGTGCGCCTCGTACCCGCGGGGCGGCGCGCCCGCGGCGGTCACCGGCTCGGCGACGTCCGTCACCGGTGCCTCCCGTACCGCTCGTGGGCGGACACCCACTCCAGCGAGGAGATGGCCGACGCGAGCGAGATCTCTCCGGCCAGGACGACGCCGGCGCAGATCTCCGCGAACTTCCGCACGGTGCCCGGCCCCACGCACCCGAGGAGCGCGAGACACTCCCGCTGCGTCGGGAGCCCGGTCCCGCCGCCGTGGGTCCCCACGATGAGGGACGGCAGGGTGATCGAGACGTAGAGGTCGCGCGCCGGCGTCAGCTCGCTGTAGATGAGCCCGGCTGCGCCCTCCGCGACGTTCGCCACGTCCTGGCCGGTGGCGATGAAGAGCGCGGTGATGGCGTTGGCCGCGTGGAGGCCGTTGTTGTTGGCGCCGCTCATCAACGCACCGACGTTCGCAACGCCCCAGTGGTAGGCGAGCGACTCCGGCTCCGCGCGCATCACGTGGCGCAGGTGCTCCCGCGTGAAGACGCACTCGGCCGTGACCCGCTTCCCGCGCGTCCGTATCACGTTGAGCTGCGAGGCCTTCTTGTCGGTCGCGAGGTTCGACTCGAGGTAGAAGCGCCGCACGGTGGGGTTGTGCTCCAGGATCCAACTGCACGCCGCGAAGGTGGCGCGGCCCACCATGTTCTGCCCGGCGGCGTCGCCGGTCGCGAAGTTGAAGCGCAGGTAGGCGAACTTGCTGGCGAGGTA
>CAYLJK010000331.1:0-3202 GCA_964383975.1 uncultured Gemmatimonadales bacterium
GCTCGGCGCCGGGACGACGTGGTGGGACGCGCTGGCGGGGAGCGGCGGCGCGCTGCCGCCGGCGAGCCGCGAGCACGCGCTGTGGAGGCTCGGCGGCCGGGCGGAGGACGTGCGCCGCTGGGCCCGGGAGGCCGGGCAGGCGTGGCGTGAGGTGCCGGAGTGGGCCCAGCCGGCCTCGGAGGCCGAGCTGCTGGAAGCCGCCGCGGGCGCGGGGGTCCGGATCGGACTGCACAGCTGGAAACACGCGAACCTCGCGATCCTCGGCGGCGCGGAGGTCGAGGCGGACACGCGCCGCACGCTCGACTGGCTCGCCGCGCGCGGTATCGCGGCGCTTCCTGCGCTGGCGTTCCCGTACGGGCTGCACTCGCCGGCGTGTGCCGGCGCGCTCGCGGCCGCGGGCGTGCGCGCCGCGTTCCGTGTGGAGGGGGGCTGGTCGTCCGCGGGCGACGCCCCGTTCGCCCTTCCGAGGCTCAACATCCCGTCGGGGCTGTCGGCCGACGGCTTCGCGTTGCGCCTGGCGGGCCTGCTGGCGTGAGCGCGCGCATCCTGGTCACCGACGCCGAGCATCGGGCGGCGCTGGCGGTGGTCCGCTCCCTCGGCCGGGCCGGGTACCAGGTGATCGCCGCGGGGAGCGGCCGCTGGCCGATCGGGTGCGCGTCGCGGCACGCGGGGCTGAGCGTGCGAGTGCCGGACCCTGGTGCCTCGCCCGAGGCGTTCCGGCGCCGCATCCTGGAGCTGACCGCCACCGTCGCGCCGGACCTGGTCCTGCCGGTGACCGAGGCGGCCATCCTCGCCCTGCTGCCCGAGCGCCGCGGACTCGGGCCCGCGCGGCTGCCGCTCCCGCCCGACGAGGTGGTGCGCAGGGTGCTGGACAAGCGCGAGGTGCTGGCGGCGGCGGCATCGTGTGGCATCGCCGTCCCGGCCCAGGCGGTCCTGGAGGATGCCGCGGCGCTCGCCGGCACGCCGCTCCCGCCTCTCCCCAACGTGCTCAAGGGCGCGCGCTCGCTGGAGCACGACGGGACGCACCCCGTGAAGACGCCTCGCGCGTACGCGGACAGCGGGACGGAGCGCGAGCGCGCCATCACCGCCTTCCCGCCCGCGGCGTTCCCGCTGCTCGTGCAGCAGCGCATCGTGGGGGAGGGAACGGGCGTGTTCGTGCTGCTGTGGCAGGACCGCGTGCTGGCGACGTTCTGCCACCGCCGCATCCGGGAGAAGCCGCCGGCCGGAGGCGTGAGCACCTGCTGCGAGAGCGTCCCGCCGGATCCCGGGCTCATCGCGGCGTCCGTGGAGTTGCTGCGGCGGCTGGAGTGGTCGGGCGTGGCGATGGTGGAGTTCAAGCGGGACGCGGCAAGCGGGGTCCCGTACTTGATGGAGATCAACGGGAGGTTCTGGGGCTCGCTTCAGCTGGCCGTGGACGCCGGGGTGGACTTCCCGGCGCTGTTCGTCCGCGCGGCGCTCGGGGAGGCGGTCGAGCCGGTGACCGCGTACCGGACGGGGATACGGTCCCGCTGGTGGTGGGGGGACGTGGACCACCTGCTCGCGCGGCTGCGCCGCGGCGGCGAGGCGCTGCACCTTCCGCCGGAAGCCCCCTCCACCGCATGGACGGCGTTCTAGGTCCTGCGCCTCGGCGCCGGGCAGCGCGGGGACGTGGGCCGCCTGAGCGACCCGCTGCCGTTCGTGGCCGAGACGCTGGCGTGGTTCGGAGCGTTGTGAGCGGCGGCCTGCGCATCGTGCACGCCCTGAGTCCGGCGCCGTTCGGCGGCCTGGAGCGGGTCGTGCTCGATCTGAGCGCGGCCCAGCGCCGGGCGGGCCACGACGTCCTGCTGTTCGCCGCCGCGGCGGCCGACCACCCGTTCGTGGCCGCGGCGCGCTCGCGCGGGCTGCCGCTGGAGATCGTGTCGGGGTCATCGCGGGGCTATCTTCGCGAAGCGCGCATTCTGCGAGCGCTGCTGCGCCGAGAGAGCCCCGACGTGGTGCACACGCATGGCTACCGCTCCGACGTGGCCCACGGCCTTCCGGTGCGGGGGCTCGCCGCGGTCACGACGACGCTGCACGGGTTCACGAGCGGCGAGTGGAGCGGCTGGCGCGCTCGCGTTTACGAGCGGATCCAGGTCGTGGCGGCGCGCTGGTGCGACGCGGCCATCGCGGTCTCGGATGGCGTCGCCGAGCGGCTGCGGGACGCCGGCGTGGCGCCGGACCGCATCCACATCGTCCGCAACGCGTGGACCGGGGGTACGGCGTTCCTCGACCGGATGGAGGCCCGCGCGCGCCTCGGCGCGCCGGCCCGGGCGCCGCTGATCGGGTGGATCGGCCGCGTCTCGCCGGAGAAGGGGCCGGACTTGCTCCTCGATGCGATGCGGCCGCTGGGCCCGACGGCGCGTGGCGTCGTCATCGGGGATGGCCCGCTGCGGGCACCGCTGGAGGCGGCGTCGCGCGCGGCGCTGGGTGACCGCGTCACCTGGTGCGGGGCCGTGCCGGATGCGGGAGCGCTCGTCGGCGCGTTCGACGTGGTCGTCCTGAGTTCGCGCACCGAGGGGACGCCGATGGTGCTGCTGGAGGCGATGGCGGCCGGCGTGCCGGTGGCGGCCTTCGCCGTGGGCGGCATCCCGGCGGTCGTGTCCGACCGGGAGGCGTTCCTCGCGCCGCCCGGAGACGCGGCGGCCCTCGCGCGGGCGATCGCCGCGGCACTGGGCGATAGGGCCGATGCGTCGCGGCGGGCGGAGGCGGCGCGGGCGCGGCTGGCGCGCGAGTTCAGCGCCGAGGCGTGGGTGCGGAGGCACGAGGTCGTGTATCGAGCGGCGATGGAGAACTTCGGACGGCGGACGCGATGACGCTCGTGGACTGGGTCCTGATCGGCCTGGCGGCCGGGGTGGTGGTCTACGCCTACGTCGGCTATCCGGCGGTGCTCGCGCTGCTGCGGCGGCGCGCCCCGGCGGCGCCGGCGCCGGCGCCCGACGTCTGGCCGATGGTGAGCATCACGATTCCCGCCCACAACGAGGAGGCGAGCATCGCGGCCACGCTTGACCGGGTGCTCGCGCTCGACTATCCCGCCGACCGGCGCCAGATCCTCGTCGTCTCGGATGCGTCCAGCGACCGGACCGACGAGATCGTGCGGTCGTACGAGGGCCGCGGGGTGGAGCTGCTGCGGATGCCGGCGCGCGGGGGAAAGACGGCGGCCGAGAACGCGGCGCGCGCGCATCTC
>CAYLJK010000332.1:0-3190 GCA_964383975.1 uncultured Gemmatimonadales bacterium
ACCCGTCGGTGATCAGCTCGCGGAAGTGCACGCTCTTCACCGTGCGCTCCTCGAGGTCGATCACGTCCACGCTCTTCTGCGAGCACTTCTGGATGTTGTTGACCTCGGTGCCCTCGGGCCGCATCAGCGGTTTCGCGGGCGAGAACAGGCGGACGTAGCCGCGCCCCACGGCGCGGGTCCCAAGGCCGAAGACGAGGCGCACCAGCCCGTCCCGCTTGCCGATGTCCTTGTTCCAGCAGTACCCGTTCTGCGAGAAGCCGACCCCGGACAGCGCGGGAAGCCAGTAGCGCCCGTAGGGCCTCCCGACCACCTCCTGCACCAGCAGGGCCATCTCCTCGGGCACGTCCGCCAGGCCCCGCTTGCGGCGGTACGCGAGGGCGCTGGCGTTGAACGTCGAGGCGTACACTTCCTTCATGCCCTCCAGGAGCTGGTCGAGGCGTTCCTGCTCGTCGCCCCTGGTCACCACGAAGACCGAGTCATACATTCCCGCGAACGATGCCCTCCGCTGGTCCTCCAGCAGCGACGAGGACCGCACCGCGAGCGGCGACCGCAGCCCCAGCAGGCTCGCGGCCACCTGGCGGCGGACGCCCTCCGGGAAGCCGCCGGCCAGGAAGTGCCGCCGCAGCCCCTCGTCATCGGACTCCCGGCCCGATTCCAGCGCGCGGGCCGCCGGCTCGAGCTGGTTGTACGCCAGGAACTCCCGGAACACGCTCGTCGTGACGAGCGCCGTCCGCGGGAAGGCGAGGGCCCCCGCGTACGCCTGTCCCGCCTTCGTGCCGACCAGCGTGCGCACGGCGTCCGTCAGGCGCAGGAATCCCCGCGCCTTCCCTCCGATCTCGCCGCTGCCGACGCGGTCGATGCGGTCCTCAGCCATAGGCGCCTCGCAGTCTCACCACCTCGGCAAGCCGCTTCACCGCCAGCACCGCCGCGGCCAGTCTCAGTGGGATCGCCTCCTCGACGGCGATCTTCATGGCACGGTCGAACCCCTGTCCCACGAGGTCGCACACCTCCTGGCGCAGCCGGTCGCCGCTCCAGTAGTACCCGACCCGGTTCTGGACCCACTCGAGGTAGTGGCCGCTCACGCCCCCGGCGTTGCAGAGGATGTCCGGGATGACCAGCGTCCCGCGTTCGTAGAGCTTGCGGTCCGCGCCGGGAGAGACGGGGTCGTAGGCCACTTCCGCCACGATCCTCGCCTGCACGCGGTCCACGTTCTCGTCGGTGACCTGGAGCTCGACGGCGGCGGGCACGAGGATGTCCACCGCCAGTTCGAACAGGCCCAGGGGATCGTCGAGCTTCACGACGTCCACGGCCTCCTCGAGCCCGTCCAGCAGCCCGTAGGACTCCTGGTGCCAGGCCACCCGCTCCACGTGGATCCCGCGCTCGTTGACATAGGCGCCGCTGATGTCCGCCACGGCCACGATCTTCGCCCCCGCCGCGAAGAGCATGCGTGCCAGGTTCATCCCCACCTTCCCGAACCCCTGGATGGCTACCCGGGAGCCCTCGAGCCGCATGCCGAAATGCGCGCACGCCCTCCGGATGCACAGGTCCACGCCCAGCGCGGCCGGATGCACGGGCGCCGCCAGGCCACCCATGTCCGCGGGCTTCCCCAGCACCACCGCGGGCTCGAAGTCCCCGTTGTGCATGCTGTAGGTGTCCATCAGCCAACACATGACCTGCTGGTTGGACCCGATGTCTGCCGTGAGGATGTCGCCGTTGGGCGTGACGATCCCCGAGAGTTCCGCCAGGTAGTGGCGCGAGAGCCGCTCCAGCTCCCCGGCGCTCAGGTCGGCGGGGTCGCACTCCACGGCGCCCCAGCTCCCGCCGAAGGGCATGCCCAGCAGGGCGCACTGGTGCGTGGACCAGAAGGCGAGCGCCTCCACCAGCTCGAGGTCCACGTGGGGGCGGAACTGCACGCCCCCGATGGACGGCCCCCTGACCGTCGAATGCACCGTGTGGTAGCCCTTGAACACGGTGATGGAGCCGTCGTCCATCCGCACCGGGAGCTTGAGCCTGAGGCTCAGGCGCGGCTCCTTGAGGAGCGCGATCTCCTGCGTCGTGAGGCCGAGGTAGGCCGCGGCCGCGTCGAACTCGGCCATCACGTTGCCCAGCGATCCCGGCGTCCGCGGGTAGATCCGGGACAGGGACTCGGTCATGGCGAACCCTCCCTGTGCGGCGCTACGCGTAGAGGCCGCGCATCTCGGACGCCCGGGTCACCCGCTGGATGGCCACGACGAACGCCGCGATCCGCATGTTGACGCCGTACTGCTGGGAGGCGCCCAGGATGGCGCGGAACGCCTCGTGCATGATCCGCGACAGGTCCTCCTGGATCCGCTCGTACTTCCAGTAGTAGCCCATCCGGTTCTGCACCCACTCGAGATACGACACGGTGACGCCACCCGCGTTGCACAGGATGTCGGGGATGACGAACACGCCCTTCTCGTCCAGGATCCGGTCCGCCGCGGTGGTCAGCGGGCCGTTGGCCCCCTCCGCGATGAGCCGGGCCCGCACCCGTGCGGCGTTCTCGCCGGTGACCCGGTTCTCGAGGGCGGCCGGCACCAGGACGTCCACGTCCAGTTCCAGCAGCTGCTTCGGGTCGCTCAGCACCGATGCCGGCGTCGTCCGCTCCAGGCCCGCCAGGACCCCGTGCGTCGAGACGTGCGCGAGGGCCGCGGCCACGTCGATCCCGTTCGCGTTGTGGTAGGCCCCGCTTACGTCCGAGACCGCCACGATGCGGCATCCCTCGGCGGCCAGCAGCTTGGCCGCGTTCGAGCCGACGTTGCCGAAGCCTTCGACCGCCACCGTGCAGGTGCGCAGGTCCAGTCCCAGGTGGGCCGCCGCGTCGCGGATCGTGTACACCATCCCCTGCGCCGTGGCCTCCACGCGCCCCTCCGAGCCGCCGAGGTCGAGCGGCTTCCCCGTGACCACGGCCGGGACGAAGTCGCGCTTGTGGCTGGAGTACGCGTCGAGGAACCAGCTCATGATCTGCGGGTTGGTGCCCACGTCGGGCGCGGGCACGTCCCGATCGGGCCCGAACAGGTCGATCATGTCGGCGAAGTAGCGGCGGGCGAGCCGCTCCAGCTCCGCAGCCGACAGCTTGGACGGATCGCAGACGATCCCGCCCTTGCCACCACCGAACGGGACGTTCACCACGGCGCACTTGTACGTCATCCAGAATGCGAGCGCCTTGACC
>CAYLJK010000333.1:0-3189 GCA_964383975.1 uncultured Gemmatimonadales bacterium
GTCCTCCTCGACGAGCAGATGCCCGGCCGCCGTGGCCTCGAGCTCTTCGCCGCCATCCGCGAGGTGGACCCCGCCGTCCCCGTCGTCATGGTCACGAAGTCGGAGGACGCGGCGACCATGCGCGAGGCGATCGGCCTGGCGGTGGACGACTATCTGGTGAAGCCGGTCCAGCCGCGCCAGGTGCTGTCCGTCGCCACGCGGCTCCTCGAGGGCCCGCGCATCCGCCAGCAGCATCTCGCGCGGGAGTTCGTGCTCCGGTTCCGCGAGCTGGAGGGCCGGCGCGCGGCGGCGCTGGGCTGGCGGGAGTGGCTCGATCTGTACCGCGAGATCGCCGTGTGGGACGTGCGGCTTGCCGAGGCCGCGGAGCCGGGGCTCCAGGAGGCCCTGCGCATGCTGCTTGGCGGCCTGCGGCGGGACTTCGCGGCTTTCATCGAGCGCCACTACCCGGCGTGGGTCGGACGCGCGGAGACCGACCGGCCGATGCTCTCGCCCGACGTGGTGCAGGAGACCGTCCTGCCCGTGTTGCGGGAGCACGGCCGCGTGCTGTTCGTCGTCGTGGACTGCCTGCGCCTCGACCAGTGGGAGGCCCTCGTTCCCCTCATCACGCCGATCCTCGACGTCGAGACGTCGTACTACTACGCCATCCTGCCCACCGCTACGCCGTACGCCCGGAACGCCATCTTCTCGGGCATGCTCCCGCGGGAGATCGCGACCGTCTACCCGGCGTGGTGGTCGGAGCGCGAGGACGAGAGCCTCAACGCGTACGAGGCGGAGCTCCTCGAGCGCCAGCTCGAGCGGCTCACCGGCCGGCCGGTGCCGACGCGCTACGAGAAGCTGACCGGCGGGAGTGACGGCGAGGAGCTGCTGCGCCGGCTCCCGACCCAGCTGGCGCAGGACGGGGTCACCGCACTGGTCTTCAACTTCGTGGACCAGTTGACGCACGGCCGGTCGGAGAACGCCATCCTCTACGAGGTCGCGCGCGACGAGGCGGCGCTGCGGGCGCTCACGGGCGCCTGGTTCGGCCGGTCGGTTCTCCGCGAGGCGCTGCTGGAGGCTGAGCGCCGACGGGTGCCGGTGGTCGTGACGACGGACCACGGGTCCATCCACTGCACGACGCCCGCCACGGTCTTCGCGAAGCGCGACGCCACGGCCAACCTGCGTTTCAAGTTTGGCGAGGACCTGCGCGCGGAGGATCCCCAGACGGCGATCGTCGTGGAGGACCCGCAGCGCTTCGGTCTGCCGCGGCGCGGGCTGGGCGTGCGCGCGCTCTTCGCCACGGGCGACCGGTTTTTCGTGTATCCGACCAAGCTCCGGGAGTACCAGTCCCGGTACCGCGGCGCGTTCCTGCACGGCGGCGTTTCTCCGGAAGAGATGATCCTGCCGGTCGCGCTCCTCACCCCGCGCGCGGGGGTCGCGTGAGGTCGTACCGGGAACTGCTGCGCTTCCTGCGGCCGTACCTCCCGCGCTTCAGCGCGGCGCTCGCGATGGGCGTCGTCGGGTCGGTGCTCGACGGCTTCACCTTCGTGCTGGTCATCCCGTTCCTCCGCTCCGTCTTCGGCGACGCCGTGCTGCTCCAGACCGGCGGCGGGGGCGCCGAGCGCTTCCTCAACTGGTTCCTCGGCCCGCTGCTCGGCGATGCCTCGCCCACCCGCGCGTTCACGGTGGTGGTGCTGCTCATCCTCGGCGCGGTGCTCATCAAGAACACCTGTCTCTACGTGTCGCGGCTGTGGGGGCTGACCGTGCAGGAGTTCGTGGTCCGCGACCTGCGCAGCGCGCTCTACACCCACCTCCAGGGGATGCGGCTGGACTACTTCCAGCGCACGCGCGGGGGCCAGCTCCTGACGCGGATGCTCGCCGACACCGACCAGGTGAAGCCGATCCTCGGCGACCACATCGGTGAGCTGCTGCGGATGTCGGTCGCGACGCTCGTGTACGTGGGCCTGCTGATCGCGATCTCCTGGCGCCTCACCGCGCTCGCCCTGGTGCTAGCCCCGGTGCTCATTCTCGCGCTCCGGCCCCTGCTGCGGCGGCTCAGCGGGAAGGTGAAGCTGCTCCTGGACGACCGCGGCGAGATGACCAGCCTGATGCAGGAGACCGTCGCGGGCGTCCGCCTGGTCAAGGCGTACGGGGCGGAGCCCTACGAGCGGCGCCGCTTCGCCTCCGCCGCGGACCGCTTCGCGCGCGGCATCATCCGCTGGCACCGCCTGGCCCTCCTCTCGCCGCCGATCAGCGAGAGCTTCGGCGCGATGGTCACGGTCGTCCTGCTCTGGGTCGGCGCGCGGATGGCGACGGGCCCGGAGCCCGGGCTGCGGCCCGAGAGCTTCATCGCCTTCCTCTTCGTGGCGCTGCGGCTGATGTCCCCGCTCAAGTACATCGCTAACTTCCCGGCCCTCGCGCAGACCGCCATCGGCGCCGGCGAGCGGATCCTCGAGGTGCTCCATGCGCCGCCCCTCGAGGCCAGGGCCGGCGGCACGACGGTGGTGACCGGGTTCGAGCACGCGATCGAGTTCCGCGACGTGGGCTTCGCGTACGACGGCGGCGAGCGCGTCCTCGACGGCATCAGCCTCGTCGCTCGCAAGGGCGACATCGTCGCGCTGGTGGGGCCGAGCGGGGCAGGGAAGAGCACGCTGGTGGATCTGCTGCCGCGCTTCTACGACCCGGTGCAGGGCGCGGTCCTCCTCGACGGCCGTGACCTGCGCGAGGTGACGCTCGCCTCGCTGCGCGCCCTCATGGGGATCGTGAGCCAGGAGACCGTGATCTTCAACGACACGGTGCGCGCGAACATCGCGTACGGCGCGGACGGACGGTACGACGACGCGGCGATCGAGGCCGCGGCGCGGGCGGCCAACGCGCACGCCTTCATCAGCCGGCTCCCGCAGGGATACGACACCCTGCTCGGCGAACGGGGCACGCGACTGTCGGGGGGCGAGCGCCAGCGGCTCGCGATCGCACGGGCGTTGCTGCGGGATCCACCGATCCTCATCCTCGACGAGGCCACGAGCGCGCTCGACACCGAGTCGGAGCGCCTGGTGCAGGAGGCCATCGACCGGCTGCTGCGCGGGCGCACCGTCTTCGTGATCGCGCACCGGCTCTCGACGGTGCAGCACGCGACCACGATCCTGGTGCTCGACCGCGGCCGCATCGTGGAGCGCGGGGGCCACCAGGAGCTGCTCGGGCAGGACGGGCTGT
>CAYLJK010000334.1:0-3168 GCA_964383975.1 uncultured Gemmatimonadales bacterium
ACCATCGCCCGGGCCTCGCCCACCGTCAGCGCAAAGGGTTTTTCGACGTACACGTCCTTGCCCGCCTTGGCCGCCATGATGCACTGGATGGGCCGCCAGTGCTCGGGCGCGGCGATCACCACGCCGTACGCCGCCGTCCGGTGCCGCAGCGGGATGCGCGCCGGCTCGACCGCGGCGGCGGTGCCGGGTTGCGCCTTGAGCGTCGGCTCGCGGGGCAGCAGCTCCCAGCTCGCCCGGCGCAGCGAGTCGCGCACTAGGCCGATGTCGGTCGCGCGCTCCGTGTCGGCCAGCAGCCAGTCGGCCGTCGCGGCGAGGAGGCCGCGGTACGCCTCCAGCGCCACGCCCCCCTTCGCCGCCCATTGCCACCAGCCCCCGCCGCCCATCCGCACGACGCGACGCGCCCCCTCCTCCGCTCCCGCCACGACCGGCCGGGCGGGACCGCGGCGGTCGCGCCGCGCGGCGAGGCCGACCCACGCCGTGCTCTCCGCGGCCGCGTCCGCGACCAGCGCGAGCGGCGGGAGCGAGTCCGGAGGGATCGTCGCCAGCGCACCACCCACGGGCGAGGCCGCGTCGGGCGCCGTCACGTACCAGTCCCCCGCCGCCGCGCCGCGCCCCTCCACCGGCCACTCCCAGCGCGCGCGCCGCGCCAGCTTCCGCGCCGCGGCCAGCCCCTCCCCCGTGCCGTGTGCCACGACCAGCGCCGCGTCGGCCGCCGCGCGTTCCACGGTCTCCGCGGGCACGGCGCGCAGCGTGGCCGTCTCGCGCCACCGTTCGCCGTCGAGGCGCACGAAGCTCCGCACCGGCACACCGCTGGCCTCGGCCAGCGTCCGCCCGAGCTGCCGCACCTCCCAGTCCGGGCTGTCCGACAGCACCACCACGGCGGGCACGCGCGTGACCATCGCCGCCGTGGCGAGCGTGTCGTTGCGCGGTTCCGCGTCGCGCCACCGCGCGAGCCTGGCGGTGTAGCGCCGCACACCTCCCTGCGAGGCCGGCGCCGCCACGAAGCGCATGACGGCTCGCGCCGCGCGCTCCCCCCCGATGGCCACGCGCGTCCGCGCCACCACGCGCCCGGCCTCCGTCAGTTCCACGTCCGCGCTGTCCAGCGGCGCACCGCCGCGGCCCACGACCTGCACGGCAGCGCCGACCGTGTCAGCCGCCTGGAACGCGGGCGGCAGGTCCAGCGCCGCGATGCCGGCATCCGCACCCACCGCGCGCGGGACCAGCACCCCCTGCGCCGCGGCGAGCAAGTCCGCAGGAAGGGACGCGGCATCGTCCACCACGCCGTCGGTGACGATGATCAGCCGTCCGCCCGCCGCCGCGGCCTCGCGCAGCGCGGGCAGGAGCAGCGTGGCCGGCGCGTCGGGCCGCGCGCTGTCGCCGAGAAGGCGCGGCACGGTGCCGAAAAGGAGGATCCGCCCCTCCGCACCCGCCAGCACGCGGGCGGTGTCGCGCGCGGCCTGCCAGCGCGTCGTGCCCGCGGCGTCCGTCATCGAGCGGGAGCCGTCGAGCAGCACCGTGACGGCGGCGGCCCTGGTCCCACGGCAGCCCGGATTCACCAGCAGCACGGCCGCTGTTCCCCACGCCGCCGCGCGGAGCAGCGCGAGCGGCACATCCTCGCGCCCGACCCGCTCGACGAGGAGATAGAGCGCCAGCGCTGCCGCGACGGCCGCCGCCGCGGCGAGGATCGTGATCAGCACGGGAGGCCCGACCGGGGGCCGTGCGGGAGGGGGACGCGGCGCGGCATCGGAACGCGGGCCGGGCCCGCGTCAGTCCACGGTGCGGACGACCGGCGGCGCGGCGCGGGCTCCCTCGAGCTGCGCCTGGAACTGCCGCCGCACCTCCTCGAACGCCGCCCGGCGCGAGGCCGGGACCGGCTCGCCCTCGCCGGCGCGGAACTGGCGCCGCGGGTTCACCGCGACGCCGTTGAGGCGCAGCTCGTAATGGAGGTGCGGACTCGTCGCGAGGCCCGAAGCCCCAACGTAGCCGATCGTCTGGCCCTGCTCCACGCGCGCGCCCTCGTGGATCCCGAGGGCGAAGCGCGAGAGGTGCGCGTAGCGCGTCGTGGTGCGCCCGTTGTGCCGGATCTCGACCAGGTTCCCGTAGCCGCCGGAGCGGCCGGCGATGGTCACCGTCCCCTTCCCCACCGCGCGGATCGGCGCGCCGTAGGCGGCGCTGAAGTCGATCCCCTGGTGCGCGCGGTTCACGCGCAGGATGGGGTGGAAGCGGCGCCGAGTGAACCCGGAGCTGATGCGGCGGTACTCGATCGGCGCGCGCAGCAGCTCGCGCTTGAGGCTGCGCGCCTCATCGTCGTAGAAGCCGTCGCGGCCCTCGGGGTCGTCGAACCGGAAGGCGTAGAGCGGCCGCGGCCCGACGTCGAGTCGCGCCGCGAGGATGCGCCCGTGCCGCACCTCGCCCTCGCTCGAGACCAGCCGCTCGGCGAGCACGCGGAACCGCTCCCCGGGCTGCACGTCGCGCGAGAAATCCACGACCCAGTCGTACACCTCGGCCAGCGACCAGACGAGCTGGACCCGCGCCTCGTACGGGAGCACGTCGTCCCCGACGGCCCCGGTGATGGCGTCGCTCACCGACGACCGCACCACGCCCTCGACGACAATCGGCTCCGCGTGCCAGGTGATGGGCTCGACGGTCGGCGCCCAGCCGCCGTCCGCCGCCGTCCGCTCGAGCCGCAGCCGCGCGTCGTACGACACCCGCAGCACCACCGCGTGCGGGGCCCCCTCGCCGTGCCGCTGGCGGAAGGTCAAGACCGTCCCCGCCCGCAGGCGCGACGGGTCGAACGCGCGCACCGCGCCCGCCAGCGCGCCGAAGTCCACGCCGTGCACACCGCGCCGCTCGAACAGCTGCGAGAGTGTCTCGCGGCCGCGCAACGTGTCCGCGATGGTGTGCACCGGCGCCGACGAGACGACCACGGCGGGCGCCGTCTTCAGCCCGCCGAGATACCCGGCCTGGCGCGCGAGCGCAGCCGCGCCGGCGCCGGCGAGCACCGCCGTCGCGACCAGCAGCCGGCGTCCCGCGCGGCGCAGCCCCATCAGTCCATCTGCCGGCGGATGAACGTCGGGATCTCCATGTCCGGCAGCGGGTCGCCGCTCCCCGCCGGCGGCGCGGCCTGCGAGCGCCGCGGCACCGGCGTGCCGCCCGCCGCCGCGGCGG
>CAYLJK010000335.1:0-2276 GCA_964383975.1 uncultured Gemmatimonadales bacterium
AGGATCGCCGCGTGCGAGGTGCGCGTGCCCTCCTGGCAGGCGATGGCCAGCACCGCCTCCCGGTCGAGCTGGACCGTCAGGGACGGCGTGAGGTCGCGGGCGACCAGGACGACCGGCCCGTCGTGCCGCGAGACGACGTCCGGCTCGTCCACGCCGAGCAGGCGGGTGAGGACGCGGATCTCGACGTCGGTGAGGTCGATGAGCCGCTCGCGCAGCAGCGGGCTGCCGTGGGTGGACCAGAGTCCGCGCCACTCGACGATCTTGAACTCGAAAGCGCGCTCGGCCGAGAAATGGTTCTCCCGGATGAGGCGCTCGACGCCGCCCACCAGGTCGGCGTCCTCGAGGATCATGAGCTGCGCGTCGAAGATGCGGGCCTCCTCGGGCCCCGCGCGTTCGGCGGCCCGCGCGCGCACGGCGAGAATCCGGTCCTTGGCGAACGCCAGGGCCTCCCGCAGCCGCGCGATCTCCGGCTCCACCTGCGCCGGCCCGATCGGCTGGTCGGGCACGGCGGGCACCTCCCAGCGCACGACCAGCGCCGGCCCCACGGCCACGCCGGGAGAGACGGGCGTCCCGCGGATCAGCCGGTGCGGCACGTCACATCTCCCCGAACCCGGCGGCGACGAGCGCGCTGAGCGCCGCGAGAGCGTCGTCCGCGTCCGCGCCGTCCGCGCGGATCGTCACGTGGCTGCCGCACTCCGCGGCCAGCATCATCATCCCCATGATACTCTTTCCGTTCACCTCCATCGCGTCCTTGCGCACGGTGACGTTCGCCTGGAAGCGCCCCGCGGTCTTCACGAACTCGGCCGCGGGCCGCGCGTGGAGACCGAGCGGGTTCACGATGGGCACGATGACCTCCTTCACGGCGCCACCACCCCCAGCACCCACGTCACCGCGCCGACCGCCGCGCCGACGGCGGCCGCGCCGGCGCGCGCCGCGCCCGCCCGCAGCGCCAGCGCCATCAGGACCGCGCCCAGGCCCGCCGCCCCCGCCACCCACAGGGGCGCGCCCGACACCTGCCAGCCGAAGGCGAACGGCAGCATCACGCCCGTCACCAGGCCTGCGACGGGTGCGGCGAGACGGCTCGCCAACTGCAGCACCGGCGACGTCAGGGCGAGCGCGACCATCGTGCCGCGCTCCCATCCCGTGCGCAGCGCCCACACCCTGGCGGCCACGTGCGGCGCGTTGTACAGCGCGAGGAAGCCGAACGCCGCCCAGCCGTGCAGGCCGAACGCCACGAGCAGGATGCCGACCGCGGCGCACACGGGGAGCCAAGAGGCCCAGAAGAGCCGGTCCCCGAGTGAGCCGAGCGGGCCGCACAGCGCGGCGCGCAGCTTCGCGATCCGCTCCGGCGGCTCTCCCTCGAACTCCGCGCGCACCGCCGCGCCGACCGCCATCCCCGCCAGGTACGGGTGCGCGTTGAAGAACGCGGTCTGGCGCGCCAGCGCCGCGCGGTAGCGCTCGCCCCCGGGCCCGCCGTCGAGACGGCGCAGCGCCGCCTCCGCGGCGAAACCGAACCCCACGCCCTGCATGCGCTCGTAGCTCCACGCCGCCTGGATGGCGAAGAGCCGCAGCAACACGCGGGCGAAGCCCGGCATCGCCCCCGTCACCGCAGCCACAGCACTGTCCCCGCGGCGCCGCCCCCGAGCCCGGCGAGGAACCAGAGCGACTGGCGCCCGCGGCCGGCCATGCGCCAGCCGGCGTAGAGCGCGACCCCGACGCTGGTGCCCACGAGCGCCACCTGCGCCGGCCACTGCGGCCAGCGCCACGCCACCTCCACCGTCGAGTGCACCACGTCGCCGAACCCGAGCGCGAGGGCGGTCAGCGCGAGGCTGCGCGCCCCGTCCCGCAGCAGACCGGACCGCTGCACGGCCACGATGGCGCGCAGCTCGCCCGCGTCGAGCGCCGCGCGGTGCCGCACCACGTCCGCCACGTTGGCGCGGCGGACCACCTGGATGAGCCAGCCGCCGAGCCAGGCGGAGGCGACGGCGACGAGCACCAGGCCCAGCAGCCCGGTCGCGAGGATCCCCTGGGCGTGCTCGCCCGCCAGCGCTCCCACGGCGACCGTGCCCGGACCCCAGTCCGGGTAGCGCGCCGCTCCGACCGGCAGCGACTCCATCGCGAACAGCTCGAGGAGCGCGCCCACCACGAGTCCGGGGACCGGGTGCCCGACGAGCATGCCGCCGAGGAAGCCGGCCACGAGCGGCCGCGAGATCATCAGCTGCGGGACGCTGGCCAGGTCGAGCCCGACGAGGGTCCCCACGCCGAGCACGGCGGCG
>CAYLJK010000335.1:2286-3157 GCA_964383975.1 uncultured Gemmatimonadales bacterium
CCCTGGCCATGGAGCACCTGGTGCTGCGCCGGCCGCGCGCCGCGCCGGCCGCCTCAGCTCCCTGGCCAGGTCGTGGGCGCAATAATTGATGATCTCGGCCAGGCAGGGGTGGACGTAGGGCACGGCGGCGATGTCCGCCCAGGTCACCGCAGCAGCTCCGCCAGCGCGATCCGGTTGCCGGTCGGCACGTCCTGCGCCGTAACCTCGACGCCGAGCGCGGCGATCGCCTCCAGCTGCCGCGCCTCCTCGTCCGAGAGGTACACGTACCGCAGCCGCTCGCGCCGCCCCTCCCGGTAGTGGATCCCGCCCACGTTGACGTGTGACACCGCGCCGCCCGCGCCCACCGCGAGGCGCCGCATCGTCTCCACGTCGCCGGTCAGCACCACGCCGCGGCGCGCGTCCCGCAGCCAGGCGGGGAGCTGCGCGACCGCCTCCGCCACGTTCGCGAACTTCACCTCGACCTGCGGCGGGACACCCATGCGGTACAGCTCCTGCTCCCACTCGCTGGCACGCACCTCGTCGTCCACCAGCACGAGGAAGCCGATGCCGAGCGGCTGGCCCCAGCCCACCACGACCTGGCCGTGGATCAGCCGGTCGTCGATGCGGAACAACTCCACGCTCACGCCGCGGCCCCCCCGACCACGGTGACCGATCCGCGGCCGGTTTCGGCCGCGCGGGCCGCCGCCGCGGCCGGGTCCAGGTCGCGGTGGAAGACGAAGTCGAGCAGCATCGCGAGGTTCACGCCCGTCACCACGCGGACGTGCGGATGCGTCCGCGCGTACGCGGCGGCGCTGAAGGCGCACGACCCGCCCGGGAGGTCGGCGAAGACGACCGCGGGCCGCGCCGCGACCGCGGCGTCGAGACGCGCCGT
>CAYLJK010000336.1:0-3150 GCA_964383975.1 uncultured Gemmatimonadales bacterium
GGCCACCGCCGCCCTCGACCAGCTGTGCGTCAACACGATCCGCACCCTCGCCATGGATGCGGTCGAACGGGCCGCATCCGGCCATCCAGGCGCGCCGATGGGCCTCGCGCCGATCGCATACCTCCTGTACACGCGGCTGCTGCGCCACAGCCCGCGCCATCCCGACTGGCCGGACCGCGACCGGTTCGTCCTCTCGGCAGGCCACGCGTCCATGCTGCTCTATGCGTCGCTGTTCCTGTCGGGGTACGATGTGACGCTCGACGACCTGAAGGCGTTCCGGCAGTGGGGCAGCCGCACACCGGGGCACCCGGAGCACGGGCACGCGCCGGGGGTGGAGACGACGACCGGCCCGCTCGGCCAGGGGCTGGCGAACGCGGTCGGGATGGCGATCGCCGAGGCGCACCTGGCGGCGCGGTACAACCGGCCGGGGCACCAGGTGGTGGACCACCGCACGTGGGTCCTCTGCTCCGACGGCGACCTGATGGAGGGGATCTCCCACGAGGCGGCCTCGCTCGCCGGGCACCTGCGGCTCGGGAAGCTGATCGCCTTCTACGACGACAACCGCATCACCATCGAGGGCTCGACCGACCTCGCCTTCAGTGAGGACGTCGCGAAGCGGTTCGCCGCCTACGGCTGGGAGGTGCAGCGCGTCGGGGACGGCAACGATCTCGCCGCCCTCGAGCGGGCGGCGAAGCGGGCGCGGCGGCGCACCGATCGCCCGTCGCTGATCATCGTCCGGACCCACATCGGCTACGGGGCGCCGACGAAGCAGGACACGGCGGCGGCGCACGGTGCGCCGCTGGGCGCCGCGGAGGTCGAGGGCGCGAAGCGGGCCTACGGCTGGCCGAGCGAGGAGCCGTTCCACGTGCCGGGGGAGGCGGTGGCGCACTGGCGAACGGCGGTGGAGCGCGGCGAGCGGGCGAAGCGAGCGTGGGAGCGGAGGTGGCGGGCCTACGAGCGCGCACATCCCGAGGCCGCGGCGGCGCTGCGCGCCGCCCTCGCCGGCGAGCTGCCCGGAGGGTGGCAGGAGCGCCTCCCCGTGTTCACGCCGCGCGACGGTGCGATGGCGACCCGCGCGGCCTCGGGGAAGGTGCTCAACGCGCTGGCGCCGGTCGTGACGACGCTCGTCGGCGGCTCGGCGGACCTCGCCGAGTCCAACAACACGCATCTCAAGGGCGAGTCGGACCTGCTGGCCGGGTCCTGGGGCGGCCGCAACATGCACTTCGGGGTCCGCGAGCTGGGGATGTGCGGCGTGCTGAACGGGATGGCGCTGCATGGCGGCGTGCGGCCCTTCGGCGCGACGTTCCTGGTGTTCTCGGACTATGCCCGGCCGGCGATCCGGCTCGCGGCGCTGATGGAACTGCCCGTCATTTACGTCTTCACGCACGACAGCATCGGCCTGGGCGAGGACGGCCCCACGCACCAGCCGGTCGAGCACCTCGTCGCCCTGCGCGTCATCCCCAACATGACGGTCATCCGGCCGGCCGACGCGGCGGAGACGGCGATGGCCTGGCGCGCCGCGCTCGAGCACCGCCACGGGCCGACGGCGCTCGTGCTGACGCGCCAGAAGGTACCGACACTGGACCGCACGCGCCTCGCGCCGGCCGACGGCCTGCTGCACGGCGCCTACGTGCTCGCGGAGGCGGAGGGCAGCCCGGCGCGCGTCATCCTCATCGGGTCGGGGAGCGAGGTGGCGCTCTGCCTCGCGGCGCGCGACGTGCTCCAGGGGGAAGGCGTCCCGACCCGCGTGGTCTCCATGCCGAGCACGGAGCTGTTCAAGCGGCAGGACGAAGCCTACCGCGAACGCGTGCTCCCGCCGGCGGTGCGCGCGCGGGTCGCGGTCGAGGCCGGCCGCGCCCAGGGCTGGCACCGCTGGGTCGGGAACGACGGGGACATCGTCAGTATAGATCGCTTCGGCGCCTCGGCGCCGTACGAGCGCATCTACGAGGAGTTCGGCCTGACGGCCGGACACGTGGCGCAGCGCGCACTCGCGCTGCTCGGCCGGTAGGAGGGGGCATGGTGTACCGTCCGTCGTCACCGACGAGTCCGCTGGGAGTGCTCGTCTCCCTCGGCCAGAGCGTGTGGCTCGACTACATCCACCGGCGCCTGCTCGCCTCCGGCGAGCTGAAGACGCTCATCGAGCGGCGTGCGGTCCGCGGGGTGACGAGCAACCCGACGATCTTCGAGCAGGCGATCGGGCAGAGCGACGTGTACGACGAGGCGATCCGCGGACTCGCCGCGCAGGGGCTCACGGCCGAGGCCATCGCCGAGACGCTCGCGGTGGAGGACATCCAGGCGGCGTGCGACCTGTTCCGGCCCATCCACGAGATGTCGGGAGGGAACGACGGCTTCGTGTCCATCGAGGTCTCGCCGCGGCTCGCGCGCGACGCCGAGGCGACGGTCGCGGAGGCGCGGCGGCTCTGGCAGCGTGTGGGCCGGTCCAACGTCATGATCAAGATCCCCGGCACGCCGGAGGGGCTCCCGGCGATCAGCGCGGTGCTGGCCGAGGGGATCAACGTCAACGTGACGCTGCTCTTCTCGCTCGCCACCTACGAGCGGGTGATCGACGCGTACATCACCGGGATCGAGCGCCGGCTGGCCGCGGGCGGCGGCGTCGAGATGCTCCGGTCGGTGGCGAGCTTCTTCGTCAGCCGGGTGGACACCGAGGCCGACCGGCGGCTCGAGGCGCTCGTCGCGCAGGGAACGGACCGCGCGGTGGTCGCCCCGCTGCTCGGCCGGGCGGCGATCGCGAACGCCAGGCTCGCGTACCAGACCTACGTGCGGTGGTTCGAGGGAGAACGGTTCCGCGCGGTCATGGCGCGCGGCGCCGCCGTGCAGCGGCCGCTGTGGGCCAGCACCAGCACGAAGAACCCGGCGTACGAGCCGACGATGTACGTCGAGGGGCTGATCGGGCCGGACACGATCAACACCGTGCCGCCCGCGACGCTCGAGGCGTTCGCCCGGCACGGCGTGGCCGCTCGGACAATCGACGCGGACCTCGACCGCGCCCGCGCCGACCTGGCGGCGATCGAGGCGCTGGGCGTCCGGATGGCTGACGTCACCGACTTCCTGCTCGCTGACGGGGTGAAGCGGTTCGCGGACTCCTACGACGCCCTTCTCGCGGCGATCGAGCGCAAGCGCGCCGCGCTC
>CAYLJK010000337.1:0-3136 GCA_964383975.1 uncultured Gemmatimonadales bacterium
TCTGCAAGGAGGTCTTCCGCGAGCTGCCGATGGAGTTCGCGGTCGAGGCGCAGAATCTGCTGGGGATCAGTCTTGAGGGGAGTGTCGGGTGAGCAAGGGGATGAAGGGGAGCAAGGGGAGTGAAGGGAGTGAGGGAGCGCATGCTTGAGATCCAGAACCTCCACGCGAGCGTGGGCGGGAACGAGATCCTGCACGGTGTGGACCTGGCGATCCACCCTGGCGAGGTCCACGCGGTCATGGGGCCGAACGGCTCCGGGAAGAGCACGCTCGCCCAGGTCCTCGCCGGCCACCCGGCCTACGAGGTGACCGACGGGACGATGCGATTCGAGGGGAAGGACTTGGCGGAGCTGGAGCCGGAGGAGCGGGCCCAGGCGGGCCTGTTCCTCGCCTTCCAGTACCCGGTGGAGATCCGCGGGGTGACGAACGCGTACTTCCTTCGCTCGGCGCTCAACGCCGTGCGCAAGGCACGCGGCGAGGAGGAGCTGGACCCGGTGGACTTTCTCGAGGTGCTGGACGCCAAGCTCAAGGCCATCGGCTGGGACGACAGCCTGATGCAGCGGCCGGTGAACGAGGGGTTCTCGGGGGGCGAGAAGAAGCGCAACGAGATCCTGCAGCTCGCCGTCCTGGAGCCGAGGCTGGCGATCCTCGACGAGACCGACTCCGGTCTCGACATTGACGCGCTCAAGACGGTGGCCGAGGCAGTGAACCGGCTGCGGTCGCCGGACCGGGCGTTCCTGGTGGTGACGCACTACCAGCGCCTGCTCAACTACATCATCCCGGACGTCGTGCACGTGCTGGCGGACGGGCGGATCGTGCGCTCCGGCGGCAAGGAGCTGGCGCTGGAGCTGGAGGCGAAGGGGTACGACTGGCTGCGGGAGCCGGCCGAGGTATGAGCACACTGGAGGGCTGGCAGGCGGACCACGCCGACTTCGTCGCCAACGGCGGCGGGGGCGCCCCGGCGTGGCTGCAGCACCTGCGCCAGGAGGGGATGGCGCGGTTCCTGGCGGCCGGGTTCCCGACGGTGCGCCAGGAGGAATGGCGCTTCACGAGCGTCGCCCCGATTGCGGAGACGCGCTTCGCCCTCCCGCACGCGCCGCGCGCCGAGGCGCCGTCGGCGCGGACGATCGCCTCGCTGGAGCTGTGCGAGGCACGGCGGCACCTCCTGGTGTTCGTCAACGGGCGGTACTCGGGTGCACTATCGTCGGTGGCGGGACTCCCCGCCGGCGTGACGGTGGGCGCGCTGAGCGAGGTCCTGCGCACCGCCCCGGAGCCGGTGCAGGCGCATCTCGGCCGCGCGGTCGGGCCGGAGGGGAAGCCGTTCGCGGCGCTGAACACGGCGTTCCTGCGTGACGGCGGATTCGTGCACGTGCCGGCGGGTGTGGACATGGAGGAGCCGGTCCAGTTCCTCTACCTCACCGTGCCCGGTACCGCGCCGATCGTCTCCCACCCCCGGAGCCTCGTCGTGGTCGAGCGGCTCGGCCGGGTGTCCGTCGTCGAGACCTACGCAAGCTTCGGCGAGGGCGTGTATCTCACGAACGCGGTCACGGAGGTGCTCGTGGGCGACGGGGCCCGTGCCGACGTGTACCGCGTGCAGCGGGAGAGCGAGCGCGCATACCACGTGGCGGCCACCAGCTCGGTGCAAGGGCGCGACAGCACGGTGCACCTGCACCCGGTCGCCCTCGGCGCGGCGCTGGCGCGGCATGATATCGGCGTCGTGATGAACGGCGCGAACGGCCTGAGCCTGCTCAACGGCCTGTACATACTCCGCGGGCGCCAGCACGCCGACCACCATACGGTCATAGACCACGCGCAGGCGCACTGCGAGAGCCACGAGTACTTCAACGGCGTCCTCGACGACCGTGCGCACGGAGTGTTCAACGGGCGCATCATCGTGCGGCCCGGGGCGCAGCGGACGGACTCGAAGCAGACCAACAATAACCTCGTCCTCTCGGAGGAGGCGCGGGCCGACAGCCAGCCGCAGCTCGAGATCTACGCCGACGACGTGAAGTGCACGCACGGGGCGACGCTCGGCCCGATCGACGACAAGGCGCTGTTCTACCTCAAGAGCCGGGGCATCGTGCCGGCCGAGGCGCGCAGCCTGCTGACCTACGGGTTCGGCGCGGAGATCATCGACCGGATGGCCATCGCGCCGCTGCGGGCGCAGCTCGACCGCTTGGTGCGCGGCCGGCTGCTCGGGGCGGGGGCGCGGGCGGCGTGACCACCGCCCCGGCGCCCGCGACCGCGGCGTTCGACGTCGCGCGGGTGCGGGCCGACTTCCCCATCCTGCACCGCCGGGTCCGGGGGCGTCCCCTCGTCTACCTCGACAACGCCGCCACGGCCCAGAAGCCGCGGAGCGTCATCGAGGCCACCGACCGCTTCTACACGGAGTTGAACGCCAACATCCACCGCGCCGTCCACTACCTGAGCGAGACCGCGAGCGCGGCGTACGAGGCGGTCCGGGCGCAGGCGGCCCGGGCACTCCACGCCGAGGAGCGCGAGATCGTATTCGTGCGCGGCGCCACGGAAGGGATCAACCTGGTGGCGAGCAGCTGGGGCCGGGCGAACCTCTTCCCCGGCGACGAGGTGGTGCTGACCGCGATGGAGCACCACGCCAACATCGTCCCCTGGCAGCTCATCTGCGAGGAGCGGGGTGCGCGGTTGCGCGTCATCCCGATGAACGCGCGAGGGGAACTGCTGCTCGACGAGGCGGACCGGCTCCTCGGGCCGCGCGTGCGGCTCCTCGCGTTCACCCACATCTCCAACTCGCTCGGCACGATCAATCCGGTCACGGCGCTCACCGCGCTCGCGCGGGAGCGCGGCATCGCGACGCTCGTGGACGGCGCGCAGGCGGCGGCCCACCTGCCGGTGGACGTGCAAGCCCTGGGCTGCGACTTCTACACCCTGTCGGGGCACAAGATGTTCGGGCCCACAGGCGTCGGAATCCTGTGGGGACGCGCGGCGCTGCTGGAGGCGTTGCCGCCCTACCAGGGCGGCGGTGACATGATCCGCGAGGTACGGCTCACCGGCTCCAAATGGAACGAACTCCCGTGGAAGTTTGAGGCGGGCACGCCCGCCATCGCCGAGGCCATCGGCTTAGGTGCGGCGGTGGATTATCTCACCGCGTTAGGCATGGATC
>CAYLJK010000338.1:0-3123 GCA_964383975.1 uncultured Gemmatimonadales bacterium
CGAAGATGGACCTCATGAGCCGCAGCACGATGAAGGTGGCGCAGTGGCTGGCTCGGCATCCGCTCATCGAGCGCGTCGAGTACCTCGGCCTCCCCGAGCATCCGCTGCACGAGCTGGCGAGCCGGTACATGTGGCTGGTGGACGCCGAGCACGACGACCTCTACGGTCGGCCGGTCAACCGCTACGGCCACCTGATGTCGTTCTGCGTGAAGGGCGGGGTGGACACCACGCGGAAGGTCTTTGACGGCCTGGACCGCATCTGGCGCGCGACCGACCTGGGGCGCATCAAGAGCGTGGCGACGATCCCGGCCATCTCGACGCACCAACAGCAGGGGGAGGAAGGCCGCCGGCTCGCGGGCATCCCGGCCAACCTCATCCGGCTCTGCGTCGGCGCCGAGCACCCGGACGACATCATCGCCGACCTCGACCGCGCGCTGCACGGGGCGACGAAGCGGTAGCGTCTAGCCGACGAACACCCGCATCAGGTCGTGCGCCGGCGTGATCCAGTAGCCGCCGCGCTCGGCCTCGGCCTCGGTGAACGGGGCGCGCTCGACCGCCTCGATGCCCGTGCCACAGAAGGCGAACAGGGGCGGGATGCTGGAGTGGCCGCGCGTCGAGGTGAGCGTCGGGTGGTCGGCGGCCACCAGCATGCGCCATTCCTGCTCGCGCGTGATGCGCTCGAACAGCGGCCCGACGATGTGCTCGTCGATCCGTTCGAGCGCCTTCACCTTCTCGTCGGCCTTGCCCATGTGCGCCGACTCGTCGGCGGCCTCGACGTGCACGATGATCATGTCGAGCCGGTCCAGCGCGTCGATCGCGTACGCACCCTTGCCGGCGTAGTTGGTGTCGATGAAGCCGGTCGCGCCCGGCACCTCGATGATCTCCATCCCCATCAGCCGGCCCATGCCGCGCATGATGTCCACGCCGGTGATGACGGCGGCACGCGGGCCGAAGCGCTCGGCGAACGGCTCCAGCACGGTCGGGCGGCCCTGACCCCACAGCCAGATGTCGGTGACGGGTGCCTTCCCCAGCGCGCGCCGCCGGCGGTTCACCTCGTGAGCCGCGATGACGCCGCGGGCCCGGTCCATCAGCCGCGTTATCCGCTCGACGCCGTCGCCACGGGGCGCGTGCTGCGCGACGGGCTGGTTGATGATGTCGTGCGGCGGTGCGGCTTGGAACTGGAGATCGGCCGCATCAGCGAGCAGCATCAGGTTGCGGTAGCTGACGCCGGCGTAGAGGTCGCAGCCCTCGTCGGCGAGCTCGGTGTTCAGCGCCGCCACCAGCGCGTCGGCCTCCTCCTGCGCGATGTGCCCGGCGGTGTTGTCCTTCATCAGCCCATCGCCGATCTCGACGAAGTTACAGCGCAGGATGAGCTGATCCGGTCGCACTTGGAGCCCCTTGGCCGCCGCCTCCAGCGGGGCACGTCCCGTGTAGTACACGTGCGGGTCGTAGCCGAGGAGCGACAGCGTCCCGACGTCGGTCGCGGGGGTGAAGCCGTCGGGGACGGTGACGAAACGGCCCAGCCGGCCGGTCCGCGCCACGCGGTCCATGTGCGGGATGCGGGCGACCTCGAGCGGTGTGCTGCCGCCGAGTTCGGGGAGCGGCAGGTCGTGCGCCCCGTCGGGGAGGATGACGGCGTACTTCATGGAGCCTCCGGGCTCGTCGTTCCGTCGGCACAGGAATCTCCACTGCACCGCGGAGGATGGTAAGTCGTCCGCGCGCCGCGGCGGGCCGTCGCCGGCTCGAGCGGCGAGGGCCGGCGTGTCCCGTCGTTCACGCATCCCGACCGATTCGATTCGGATTTTCTCCTGCTGCCTCCCGCGACCGCGTGCGCGCGGCCCATGGTTGACCGATCCTCACGGGCGCGCGGGTCTGTCCGTCAGCCCGCTGCCGTTACCGGCGATTCACCCTGCGACTAGAATAGGAGCCGGGATCCACGGCGGGCGGGGACGACCCGTTCCCGTCCCCTCGGCAAGGACCCCTTCGCCCAGCTGCGGCAGCAGCCGCTGGAGGCACGCGGACGGTGAGGGAAGTGAACGGTGTCCTCGAGCGGCTCTTTGCCCTGCGCGAGGCCGGCACCACGGTGCGCACCGAGATTCTCGCCGGCGTCACGACCTTCGCGACCCTCGCCTACATCATCTTCGTGCAGCCGGCCGTCCTCGGGGCGGCGGGTATGGACACCGGCGCGGTGATGGTGGCCACCTGCCTCTCCGCCGCGCTGGCGACGCTCCTGCTCGGTCTCATCGCCAACTACCCGATCGCCGCCGCGCCGGCGATGGGCCACAACTTCTTCTTCGCGTACAGCGTGGTTGTCGGGATGGGCATCCCCTGGACGATCGCGCTGGGTGCGGACTTCCTCGCCGGCGTGCTGTTCATCGGGCTTGCCGCGTTCCAGTTCCGCGAGCGGGTGATGGATGCCGTGCCTCCGGCGCTGCGCGCGGCGATCCCGGCGGGGATCGGGCTTCTCATCGCGTTCGTCGGGATGCAGTGGGGCGGCATCGTGGTGGCGAACCCCGGCAGCCTGGTGCAGCTCGGCGAGCTGACAGCCCCGGCGACGCTGCTGGCGCTGGCCGGCTTCGCCGTCATCGCCATCCTCACGGCGCGCCGGGTCCGGGCAGCGATCCTGATCGGCATCATCATCACCACCGTCGCCGGCCTGGCGCTGGGGCTCCTGGAGTACCGCGGCATCGCGGCGCGGCCCCCGTCGCTCGCCCCCACCTTCCTGCGTCTCGACGTGGCAGGCGCCCTGAAGCCGGAGCTGATCGAGGTGGTGTTCGTCTTCGTGTTCCTGGCGGTCTTCGACACGGTTGGCACGCTGCTCGGCGTGGCGGCGAAGGGCGGCTTTCTGCGCGAGGGCAGGCTGCCGCGCGCCGGCCGCGCGCTGCTGGCGGACGCGGTCGGCACGACGGCCGGCACGCTCCTCGGCACCTCGACGGTGACGGCCTACGTCGAGAGCGCGGCCGGTGTGGAGGCCGGAGGGAAGACGGGCCTCGCGAACGTGGTGACCGCCGTGCTGCTGGTGCTCGCGATCTTCCTGTACCCGCTCGCGGAACTGATCGGGGGGAGCGTGGTCGCGGGCGGCGTGGTGCTGCGACCGGTCACAGCACCGGCGCTCCTGGCCGT
>CAYLJK010000339.1:0-3110 GCA_964383975.1 uncultured Gemmatimonadales bacterium
CCAGCGCGGCTTCGTGCCGGACACCACGCAGCGCCAGCGGCTCCAGTCGGGCCTGTTCCGCTCCAGCGACGCCGGCCGCACCTGGACGCGCATGAACTCGGAGAACAACCGGCCGTTCTACTACTCGCAGGTCCGGGTGGACCCGCGGAACCCCGACCGCGTGTACTGGCTCTCGACGCAGGCGCGCTATTCGAACGACGGCGGCCGCACCTATCGCACCGTCGGTTCCGGGATCCATGTGGACTACCACGCGCTCTGGATCGATCCCCACGACCCCGACCACTACATCATCGGGCAGGACGGCGGCGTCGCCATCACCTGGGACCGCGGCCGCACTTACGACGCGGTGCTCCAGATGGCGGTCGGGCAGTTCTACGCGGTCGGGCTCGACATGCAGCGGCCGTTCTGGGTGTGCGGCGGCCTCCAGGACAACGGCACGTGGTGCGGGCCCACCGAGACCCCGGTCGGGCGCATCCTCAACGAGCACTGGACGAGCGTGAACGGCGGGGACGGCTTCTACGCCCTCATCGATCCCACGGATCCGAACATCGTCTACGTCGAGTCGCAGGGCGGCAACACGAACCGGCTCGATCTGCGAACCTGGACCCGGCGGTCCATCCGGCCCGGGCAGCGGCCCGGCGGGGCGGGAGCGGCGTTCGGCTTCGGGGGTCAGTCCATTGCCCGAGTGCTGGAGGACTCGCTGCTCCTCGCGCGCGGCGACACCACCCGGCCGCTGCCGCCGGAGCGCCAGCGCGTCGTGGACTCGCTGCGGGCCCGTATCGCGGCGGACACGGCATTCCAGACGCGCAACCGCTTCAACTGGTCCACGCCCTTCCTCCTCTCGGCGCACAACCCCCAGACCGTCTACCTCGGCGGCCACCGCGTGTGGAAGTCGGTGAACCGCGGTGACGCCTGGGTGCCAATCTCCGAGGACCTCTCCACCCGCGACACGATGAGGCTGCGGGTGAGCCTCACGAACACCGGTGGTATCACCTCCGACATCACCAGCGCCGAGACGCACGGGACGGTCGTGACGCTCGCTGAGTCGCCCGTCCGGCCGGGGGTCATCTGGGCTGGGACCGACGACGGGAATGTCTGGCTGACCCGGAACGACGGCGCTGCATGGGAGATCCTCACGGGCCGCTTTCCCGGCGTCCCGCGCGGTACCTGGGTGAGCCGCGTGGAGGCGTCGCCGTTCGACAGCGCGACCGTGTACGTGAGCTTCGACGGGCACCGGAACGACGACTTCCGACCCTGGGTCTTCGTCTCGACGGACTTCGGCCGCACGTTCCGCTCGATCAGCGCGAACCTTCCGGCGACCGAGTACGTCCACGTCGTCCGCGAGCACCCGCGTCGCCGCGGTCTCCTGTTCGTGGGCACCGAGCTGACGGCGTACGTCTCGACCAACGGCGGCGAATCGTGGCAGCCGTTCAACGCGGGGCTGCCGCCGGCGCCGGTGCACGACCTCAAGGTCCACCCGCGGGACCGCCAGCTGGTGGCGGCCACGCACGGCCGTTCCATCTGGATGGTGGACATCGGGCCGCTGGAACAGGCGACCGATTCGCTGCTGAACGCGGACGTCGCCGTGTTCGCGCCGGAGCCGGCCCTGCTGTACACGAGCCGCGCGGCGGGCGGCGGCGTCGGCTCGCGGGGGAGCAAGCTGTTCAGCGCGCCGAACCCGCCCTCGGGGGTGCGGATCCCGGTGCGCATCCGAGGCGCCGAACCGCCGATGATCGCGCGGCGCCCGGGCGCCCCGGCGGACACCGGCGCCAACCCGCTCGCCGCGGTCTTCGGCGAGCAGGCCGCCGAGTTCATGCAGCAGGCCGGCCTGGGGGGCGGCCCCGGAGGCGGCGGTCTCATGGCGCTCCTCATGGGCGGGCCGAGCCGGCCGCCGGGCGACACGGTGCTCGTCGTGGTCACCGACGCGGCGGGTGACACCGTGCGAACCTTCTACACCAACGCCCGCCCCTCGGCGTTGCGATGGATCACCTGGGACATGCGGCGCAACCGGCCACCGCTCTCGCCCGCCGGCGTGCGCGACAGCATCCGGAGCGCCACGCGGATGGCGTTCCTGCGCGACAGCCTGCGCGCCGCGGCCGGGGACACGGCGGCCGGCAGGCCGGGGGCGCCAGGCGGCCTGGCCGCGCTGATGCGCGACCCGCAGCCCGGCGAACCCGGCCAGTACAACAACCCCCTCCAGCGGGTGATGGGCGGCGGGGGCGGTGGGTTCGGCGGCGGCGCCGCCGGCCTCCTCGGCGGCGCGGGCCCGTTCGTCGAACCGGGCACCTACCTTGTCACCATCCGGCTCAACGGACGGGAGTACCGGCAGGTCGCGCGCCTCGAACGGCCGGCCCCGACCAGCGTGCTATCCGGGGGGTGGCAGTAGCGGTGATGAGTGGGGGGTGATGGGTGATGAGGTGAGGGGTGAGGAGTGCCGGGTGAGGGGTGATGGGCTCCCCATTCACCCGGCGCTCCTCATGCACCCCCCTGTCGCCTCATCACCTATCACCCGTCACCCATCACGCAGTATCATCCAGCATGCCCTCCCTCCTCGACCTGCCGACTCCCGCCCTCCTCCTCGACCTGGACGTCCTGGACCGGAACATCGCGGCGATGGCGGCGCGGATCGCGGGGCTGGGGGCGCGGCTGCGGCCGCACGTGAAGACGCACAAGTGCATCGAGGTCGCGGAGCGACAGCGGGCGGCGGGGGCGCAGGGGATCACCGTCGCCACCATCGTCGAGGCCCGCGACTTCGCCGAGCACGGCTTCGACGACATCACCTGGGCATTCCCCCTCCCGGTGAGCCGTCTGGACGAGGTCGTGGCGCTCGCGCGGCGCATCACGTTCCGTGTGACGGTGGAGTCCATCGAGGCCACCGACGCGCTCGAGGCCGCGGCGCGCCGGGCCGGCCTCAGGCTCCACACCTTTCTGGAGGTGGACTGCGGCCACCACCGCTCCGGCGTGGACCCCGACCGGCACGCGTCGCTGGCGCTGGCCAAGCGGCTCGCCTACTCGCCGCACCTCCACTTCGACGGTGTGCTCACGCATGGCGGGCACGCGTATCACGCCCGGACTCGGGAGGAGCGCCAGGCCATCGCCCGGCAGGAGGT
>CAYLJK010000340.1:0-3106 GCA_964383975.1 uncultured Gemmatimonadales bacterium
TCCAACGAGTTCTCAAATATGACAAGTACTACGAACAACAATTCGTTTTATCCGGTACGATCTCGACCGATTGCGTCCACCAGGGTCGCCGTCGCGCGCACGGAATCACCGGCCGTCCGCTCCAGCCGGCCCACGACCGCCAGCCGCGCCCCCGTGCGGCGGCCCACCCGCGCCCCGTGCTGCACGTCCGGGACGCCGTCCCAGCGCCGCACCACGGCGGCCGGCGAGACGGTGCGCAGCGGTCCTGCGCCGTCCAGGTTCCCCGAGAGCACCGTCACGATCCCCTCGCGCCAGACCCCGAGCGCGGGATCGAGCACGTCGAACGGCGCGACGACGAGCAGGTCGGGGTCGAGCATCCGCTCGCGGCCTGCCTGGTGGAACACGATCCCCAGGATCGTCGCGATCACCAAACCGACCGCCGCCACGCGTGAGAGGAGCCGGCGGCGCGGGGAGCTCGGCCGGCCGAGTGCATCGCGGAACGCGGCGGCTGTGGGGAACCGT
Organism: uncultured Gemmatimonadales bacterium; assembly: GCA_964383975.1. Classification (GTDB taxonomy): domain Bacteria; phylum Gemmatimonadota; class Gemmatimonadetes; order Gemmatimonadales; family JACORV01; genus DASXPG01. Next base: position 502 of record CAYLJK010000340.1, read on the forward strand.
TCGTCGGGATCGATGGACAGGGCGCGTCTGAGCACGCCGGACAGCGCCCCGCCCCGGCCGGCCAGGAGCTGCTGGCCGATCACGGCCAGCGCGTGCACGTCCGATTGCGCATCGGACGCCTGGTCGCCGAGCCCGAAGCCCTCGTTCACCGCCATGCGGATGCCGAACTCGGCGACCACGGGGCGGTCCCTGTCGAGGTAGATGTTGTCGGGGCGCAGGTCCCCGTGTATCACGCCCTGCGCATGGCCGTGGGCGAGGGCGTCCGCCACGCCGGCCAGCACGACCGCTGTCTCATCCTCGCCGAGGCCGCCGTCCCGGACCAGGCGGTAGCGCAGCGACTCGCCGCGGGGGTGCGCCCACACGCACCACGACAGCTCCCCGCTCGATCCCGACCCGAGCAGCGGCAGGATTCCGGGGTGGCGCAGGGCGTGCACGCGCTCGAGCGCCGCCGTGAACCGGCCCTGGTCGAGACGCCCGGTCAGGTCGGGCGGGAGCACCTGCACCGAGACGCGTCGCGCCGTCCCCGTCTCGACCGCGAGCAAGGCGCGCCCCAGCCCTCCGAGCGGCAGCTCACGCTCGACGCGATACCTGCCCCCGAGGGCCGCCTCGAGCCGCTCGCCGAGGTCGCTCACGCGTGGTGGAACGTTCGTTCCATCAAGGGGTTGGACGGCTTGCTCCGCACTGCCGGTAACGGTAACTCTCTTGTGCCATGGCCACCACTCTTGCACCGAAGAGGCGGGCCCCTTCACGGACGAAGCGCCCCGCCGCCTTCCGCCTCACCTATGCCACGATGTTCGATCCCCCCGAGCTCCTGCACACCCGCTACGAGCGCGCGCTCGCGAAGGTGAAGGCCTCGCTCGGACGGACCTACCCCATGCTCATCGGCGGCGAGGAGCGTCTCGCCACGGAGCAGTTCCCGGACACGAGCCCCATCAACTACGACTGGGTGCTCGGTTACTTCCAGAAAGGCACGGCGCAGGACGCGCGCGACGCCATCGCGGCGGCACGTGCCGCCTTCCCCGTCTGGGGGAACATGAAGTGGCAGCAGCGCGTGAAGCTGCTGCGCCGGGCGGCCGCGCTCATCGAGCGGCGGGTCTACGAGATCGCCGCTTCCGACTCGCTCGAGGTCGGCAAGAACCGGATGGAGGCCCTCGCTGACGTCCAGGAGACCGCGGACCTCATCAGCTACTACTGCGACCAGGTCGAGAAGAACCACGGCTTCGAGAAGCCGCTGCGCAACGACCCGCTGAAGGGCTACACCGCCCACAACCTGAGCGTCCTGCGCCCGCACGGCGTGTGGGTCGTCATCTCCCCCTTCAACTTCCCCGTCGCGCTCGGCGGCGGCCCGGCTGGCGGCGCGCTGGTCGCCGGCAACACCGTCGTCTTCAAGCCCGCCACCGACACCCCCTGGACCGGCTATCTCCTGGCGAAGTGCTTCCTCGACGCCGGCCTGCCGAAGGGCGCGTTCAACTTCGTCACCGGGCCGGGGAGCACCGTCGGCCAGGAGCTGATGAGCAACCCCGAGGTGGACGGCATCACGTTCACCGGGTCGGTGGACGTCGGGATGCACATCTACCGCACCTTCGCCTCGGGCCGCTGGCCCCGCCCCTGCATCGCTGAGATGGGAGGGAAGAACCCGGTCATCGTCTCCCGCCGGGCCGACCTCGACCGCGCGGCCATCGGCGTGCTGCGGTCGTCCTTCGGCCTCCAGGGACAGAAGTGCTCCGCCGCCTCGCGCGTGTATGTCGAGCGCCCCGTGTACGAGGCCTTCCTCGCGAAGCTCAAGGCGCTGCTCGAGGAGACGCGCATCGGAGATCCCACGCGACGTGAGAACTGGATGGGCCCGGTCATCAACGAGAAGGCCGCGAAGGACTACGAGGCCTTCGTGGACGACCTGCGCCGGTCGGGCCGGATTCTCTTCGGCGGCCGGCGCCTGCGCGAGGGTGAGCTGGCGAAGGGCGCGTTCTGCGCACCCACCGTCGCCGTGGACGTGCCGCTCCCGCACCGGCTGTGGAAGCAGGAGATGTTCCTGCCGATCACGATGGTCCACGCGGTGGATTCGCTCGACGAGGCGATGCGGCTCGCGAACGACGTGGACTTCGGGCTCACCGCCGGGTTCTACGGCGCGCGGAAGGAGATCCCCTGGTTCTTCGCGAACATCGAAGCCGGGGTTTGCTACGCGAACCGCCCGCAGGGCGCGACCACCGGCGCCTGGCCGGGCTTCCAGCCCTTCGGCGGCTGGAAGGGATCCGGGTCCACCGGCAAGTCGGCCGGCAGCCTCTACTACGTGCAGCAGTTCCTGCGCGAGCAGAGCCGGACGGTGGTGGCGTAGAGGCCGGGAGTCGGGAGTCGGGAATCGCGAATGGAGCCCACCGTTCCCGACTCCCCATTCCCGATTCCCGATTCTCCATGTGGCTCCTCCTCCTCGACCCGCCCGCCCCGGGCGCCTGGAACATGGCCCTCGACGCCGCGCTGCTCGAGGCCGCGCTCGCCGACGGGCTCTGCACGCTCCGGTTCTACGCCTGGGACCCGCCCACGCTCTCCTTCGGCCGCAACGAACCGGCGCTGCGGCGCTACGACCGTGGCGCCATCACCGGCCGCGGCC
>CAYLJK010000341.1:0-3105 GCA_964383975.1 uncultured Gemmatimonadales bacterium
CGGTTGTCGATGGAGCGGGAGACCAGCCGGCCGTTCGGGAACTCGTGCAGCCCGGCCGCGATGACGCCCGCGTCGCCCACGCGGAGCCGCGCCGCCGCCTCGTCCTTGTCGCGCGCGCCGATGTCGATCCACAGATCGCTGATCTTCGAGACCTTGTCGCGCTCGTCCGGCTTCATCAGGTGGATCGCCTTCTTCCCGACGACGCCGACCACCGGGCCGTTGCGGCCGTCAAACACGACCCGCTGGCCCACCAGCACCTGGCTGTCCCACCCGCCGATCGGCGCGAAGTGGAGAAAGCCCTCGTCGCTGATGTGGACCACCATCACGCCGATCTCGTCCACATGGCCGGCGAGCATGACCTTCGGCGTGCCGCCCGGGTTCAGTGTCGCCAGCGAGTTCCCGGCGACGTCGACGTCCACCTGCGCGAAGCCCTGCGCCTGCTCGCGCCACAGCCGGGCCGGGGTCTGCTCGAAGCCCGAGGGGCCGGGAGCGTCCAGCAGGCGCTTCAGGAAGGCGAGCGCGCGGTCATCCATCCGTCGGTGTCCTCGTTGGTAAGTCGGCCAGCGAGGCTACGTTACGCGGCTTTCTCCGGTTCGGCAAGCGCACGCGCCGACCCCGCGGCGGATGGCCGATGCGCGCGCTGATGGAATCCACGCGCGCCGGAATGCTGTCCAAGCCATCCCGGAAAGTGCCTAAGAATATGATACTTGCAACGGAATTGACGTAATGATACTATATCAACATGGCAACTGCGCCTAAGAGTCATCAAGTCATGCTCGACGCGGTGGACCGGGAACTGCTCGCCCTCCTCCAGGAGGACGGGCGGATGCCGGTCTCGCGGCTGGCCGAGGCCGTCGGGCTCTCGGCCCCGCCGGTACACGAGCGGCTGCGGCGGCTGGAGGAGTCGGGCGTCATCCGCGGCTACGGCGTCCGCCTCGATGCGGCGAAGCTCGGCATGCGGCTCACGGTGTTCGTCTCCGTCACGCTCGCGCTCCACCGCGAGGGGAGCGTGAAGAAGTTCCGCGACGCGGTGCAGGGGGTGGCCGAGATCCTGGAATGCCACCATCTCACCGGCACCGCCGACTTTCTGCTGCGCGTGGTCTGCCGCGACACGGCGCACTACGAGGGCCTGGTCCTGCACACGCTGACGCGCCTGCCCGGCGTCGAGCGCCTGAACTCCTCCGTCGTTCTGTCCACCTTCAAGGCCGAAGCGGCCCTGCCGCTGGAGTGAACCCGATGCCCGAGACCTTCCCCCTCGCGACGGAGGCCCTCGTCGCGCATGACCCGTACGGATCGCACGAGCCGCCGATCTACCAGACGAGCACCTTCGTGTTCGACCGGGTGGCCGACGGGGCGGCGATGTTCGCCGGCGAGCGCGCCGGCTTCGTGTACACCCGCATCGGGAACCCGACGACGGCGGCGTGGGAGCAGCGGCTCGCCGAACTGGAGACGGCGGGGACTGGCCTCCGGGCGTGGGCGCTCGCCTTCGGCTCGGGGATGGGAGCCATCAGCGCCGCCGTCCTGGCGGCGGTCGCCGCGGGCGACCATGTCGTCGCGATGGACCCGCTCTATGGAGGCACGGCGGAGCTGTTCCACGGCACGCTGCCGCGCTTCGGCGTCCGGGTGACCCGCGTCGCCGCCGGCGACATGGCAGGCCTGGAAGCCGCCGCCGGCGAGCCGGGAACGAAAGTCGTGTACATCGAGACCCCCGCGAACCCCACGCTGGACATCGTGGACATCCACGCCAGCGCGGCGATCGCGCACCGCGCCGGGGCGCTCCTCATGGTGGACAACACCTTCGCCACGCCGGTGCTCCAGCAGCCGCTCGCGCTCGGGGCGGACGTAGTCGTGCACTCCGCCACGAAGTACCTCGGCGGGCACGGCACCGTCGTCAGCGGCGCCGTCGTCGGCCGGGACCGGGACTTCATCGCCGGTCCCGTGCAGGGGATGCGCAAGCTCCTCGGCGCCGTGGCGAGCCCGTTCGACTCCTGGCTCCTCTACCAGGGTGTGAAGACCCTCGGGATCCGGATGGAGCGGATGACGCGCACCGCCGGTCGCCTCGCCCGCATGCTGCGCGGCCATGAGCTGGTGGAGTGGGTGCGCTATCCGGGCCTCGAGGACGACCCCGGTCACGAGACGGCCTCCGCGCAAATGAAGGACTACGGAGCGATGATCGCCTTCGGGATCCGCGGCGGGATGGAGGCGGGCCGCGCGTTCATGGACGCGTTGCGCGTCGCCAGGCGCGCGGTCTCGCTCGGCTGCGCCGACACGCTGATCGAGCACCCCGGGAGCATGACCCACGCTCACATCGCCGAGGCGGACCGGCTCAGGGCCGGCATCACGGACGACCTGATCCGCGTGTCGGTCGGGCTGGAGGCCGTGGAGGTGCTGGAAGAGGATCTGCGGCGCGCCCTGGTCCAGGCGGGGCAGGGAGCGGTGGTGGGATAGACCGGGAAGCGGGGGTCGGGACTCGGCGAGGACGATCGGCTCCCCCGAGTCCCGATTCCCGACTCAATTCTCCGTGTGCGCCTCCACCCCCAGCCGGCGGCCGAGGGCCTGCGCGTAGCTGTGGATGGTCGCCGTCTCGTCCATCGCGGCGACCATCAGTCGGAAGAACGGGTTGTCCACCTCGCCCCGCTCGGTGAGCGTGAGCGTGGTGCCGGTGCTGTCGGCCGGCGCCAGCTCCCAGGTCCAGGAGCCGCGGAACCCCGCGTCCTGCGCGTGCACCACCCGCACCAGCCGCCGCGGCGGCTCCCACTCGGCGGTCTCCATGTCCGCGGTGAAGCCGCCGAGGTCCTCGCGCCAGGTGGGGTGCCCGTTGATGTCCGCGACCCGCTCGCTCCGCTTCACCTCCGAGAACCACGCCGGCTGCGCCGGAAAGTCGGTGATGACCGTCCACACGCTGTCCGGGCGAACCCCGTAGTGCACGCGGATGGTCGCGACGTGCGCGATCGGGAGCCGCGAACCGATGACCCACGCCGCGATGACGAGGACGACGAGGCCGGCGGCGACGACGAGGAGGATCCGCTTCATGGCGGTTGGTCCGAATGGGGTTGCCGGAATCGTGCATGAAGCAGGCGGTGATGGAAAGGGGCGGGACGGTGA
>CAYLJK010000342.1:0-3097 GCA_964383975.1 uncultured Gemmatimonadales bacterium
CTGCCGCGCCGCGCTCGAAGAGACCGGCGAGCTGCTCGTGCTGTGCGCCGGACGGGAGCGCCAGTTCGCGCTGGAGGACGCCTTCGCCGCGGGCCGCCTCACGAAGGTCCTCCTCCCGGAGGGCGGCCTGCGCCGCGTGAAGGTGAACGACGGCGCGCTGGCCTCGCTCGAGCTCGCCCGGCACTACGGCGAGCGCTGGCTGCGCGCGTTCCGCGCCAGCTCGCACGGCCAGGAGCTGGCGACGCTCGGCTTCCGCGACGACGTGCGCTTCTGTGCCGAGGAGGACACTCACCCCATCCTGGCGGTGTACGCCGACCGGAGAATCACGGGCCATCGAGCCGCACCGGAAGGATGAGCTGTGGGCCGTGGGCGCCCTGCTCGCGGGTGCGTTCCTCGCGCTCGCGACGCTGCCGCCCCCTGTCCCGCAGCTGACCGGCCCGATCGGCGGCGCCACCGGCGCCGCCCTCCGGCTCCTTTTCGGTGTGGGAGCCGCGTGCCTTCCGGCCATCCCCCTCTTCTGGGGCATGGCGCTCTTCGGGCACCTCGACCGCAGCGTCGGCCGCCGCGTCACGATCCTCCTCAGCGGGCTCGCGCTCGCCGTGCCGTTCACGCTCGGCGTGCTGTGGCAATACCTTGATGCCGCGCCCCGCGCGCTGCTGGGCGCCGGCGCGCCGGCACCGGAGTACCCCACCTGGGTCGGGCTCGTCGGCGGCCTGTTCGCGTACTACCTCAAGGCGTTCGGACCGATCGGCGAGGGATTGATCGCGGTGGGGGCGCTGTCGGGGCTCACCATCGCGACGGTCGGATGGAATCCGTTCGGAAGGCTCAGGAGGGACGAGAAAGAAAGAAAGAAGGAGGAGGCGGGGAGCGAGGAGCGGGGAGCGGAGTCCGCGGTGGAGGAGGTTCCTGAGGCGCAGGAGGAGGTTCCCTCCCGGCCTCCCGCCCACGCGCCCTCCCGCGCCCGCCGGAAGGCTGCGGCGGCACCGGAGCCGCCCTCGACGCCCGCGCCGCCGGCGCCGCGCCACGACGCCGAGCAGCTCCCGCCGCTCGACCTGCTCGATCCTGCGGCCGAGGAGGCCGGGAGCTTCGAGGCCGAACTGGACCGGCTCCAGCTGCTGCTCGTCGAGACCCTGAAGCAGTTCAAGGTGGACGTGAAGCCGGGCGGACGGACCACGGGGCCGGTGGTGACGCAGTACGAACTGGTCCCTGCTCCCGGCGTGAAGGTCCACCGCATCGCGGCGCTCGGCGACGACCTCGCCCTCGCGATCCGCGCGCCGTCCGTCCGCATCGTGGCGCCGATCCCCGGGAAGGGCGCGGTGGGGATCGAGGTTCCCAACCCGACCCGCCGCGCCGTCGGCCTGCGCCGCCTGCTGGAGTCGGACCGCTTCCAGCGCTCGACCTACGAGCTGCCGATCGCCCTCGGCGAGGACCTGGAGGGCCGCCCGGTCGTCGCCGACCTGGCCAGGATGCCGCACCTCCTCATCGCCGGCGCGACCGGCTCGGGGAAGTCGGTCTGCATCAACACCATCATCACCAGCCTGATGTACCGCTACACGACCGCCAGCGTCCGGATGCTGATGATCGACCCGAAGATGGTCGAGCTGGCGATCTACAAGGACCTGCCGCACCTGCGCCACGCGGTGGTGACGGACAACCGTGACGCGGCGAAGGTCTTCAAATGGGCGGTATGGGAGATGCAGGACCGCTACCAGCTGCTCCACGCCAACGGCGCTCGCAACCTGGCGGACTTCAACCGCAAGCTTGCTGCGGGCCAGCAGCTGCGGACGCCGAAGGGCGAGCCGTACACCGACGGGCACAAGCCCTACGTCGTGCTGTTCGTGGACGAGCTGGCCGACTTGATGATGACGGTGCAGGCCGAGATCGAGACGCCGCTCGCGCAGCTGGCCCAGAAGGCGCGCGCCATCGGCATCCACGTCGTCCTCGCCACCCAGCGCCCGTCGGTGAACGTCGTCACCGGGCTGATCAAGGCGAACTTCCCCAGCCGGATCGCGTTCCGGGTCGCCTCGAAGGTGGACAGCCGCACCATCCTCGATCAGAACGGCGCCGAGGCGCTGCTCGGCCAGGGCGACATGCTGTTCCTGCCGCCGGGGACGAACGACCCGATGCGTCTCCAGGGGGCCTTCATCTCCACATCGGAGACGGAGGCGCTGATGGCATGGTTCGCGAGGCAGCGCGCGCAGCGCATCGCGGCCCAGCTGGCCGCCGGCGAACCCACGGAGGAGCCGGACATCATCGCGGCGGTGAACGCGCGCGCCGCGGAGGAGGAGGGCGGGGAGGAGGAGGAGGACGCCGGTGCGCCGGAGGAGCGCGACCGGCTGTTCCGCGAAGCCGCGATCGTGTGCATCCAGGCGCAGGGGGGCTCGACGTCACTGCTCCAGCGCCGGCTCAAGATCGGCTATGGGCGGGCGGCACGGCTCATTGACCAGCTCGAGGAAGCCGGGGTGCTGGGGCCGAGCGACGGGCCGCGTGGACGGGATGTGTTGATGGGGCTGGATGATCTGGAAAAGGTGGTTGGAGGGGAGTGAGGGGAGAGAGGTTCGGGGGTGGAGGGGGCTTGGGCGCGTTATTTCGGCCCGCGTCTGCCTGGTTTCGGGTTACCGGACCCGCTACTGCGGGTCCAGATTCAGATCCATGTTGAAGTCCGACCCGTCCAGGTGGACCGATCCACGCCACATCGAGGGTGAACGGGCGGAGCGGCTGGTCGCGGAGCTGCTCACGCGCGAGGGCTACGACGTGCTGGAGCGGCGCTTCCGGCTCTTCCACCACGACGTGGACCTGGTGGCGCGGCAGGGCAGGACGGTCGTCTTCCTCGAGGTGAAGGCCCGGACGGGCCGCCGGTTCGGGAGCGGCCTGGAAGCGGTCACGGCGAAGAAGCAGCGGGAGCTGGTCCGCGTCGCGGCCGCCTGGCTCCAGCGCTACGGCCGGCCGGACGATGTGGCCCGATTCGACGTAGCGTCAGTGACCGGTGCCAGGGTGACGTGGGTGCGCAATGCGTTCAGGCCAGGCTGGCGGTAGCGGGATGCGGGGAGTGAGGGGCGGGCAGTTGGATGGGCGCCCCGGCTCTGGCGGAGGCGCG
>CAYLJK010000343.1:0-3092 GCA_964383975.1 uncultured Gemmatimonadales bacterium
CGCCATCCGCCTCGAGCAGGTTCTGGTGAACCTGCTCTCCAACGCCGTGCGCCACAGCCGGCCCGGGGACGAGGTGGTCGTGCGCGCCGAGTGCACCGGGGACCAGATCCTCATCCACATCATCGACCGCGGCCCCGGCATCCCGCAGGACGACCAGGAGCGCATCTTCGAGCCGTTCGTGCGGGTGGATCCGGAGAGCGGGCTCGGCTCCGGGCTCGGCCTCCCCGTCTCGCGCCGGCTCGCCGAGCTGCTCGGCGGCCGGCTCACCGTCCACAGTGCGCTGGGCCGCGGGGCGACGTTCACCGTCGCGCTGCCGGCCACTCCGCCCGACGCCGTCGCCGCGCCATGAAGGTCCTCGTCGTCGAAGACGACCGGAAGGTCGCCGGCTTCATCGAGCAGGGCCTCCGCGAGGAAGGGTACGCCGTGGACGTCGCGCCGGATGGCGAGGAGGCCACCATGATGGCGCACGTGTACGACTACGACGTCATCATCCTGGACGTGATGATGCCGAAGAAGTCGGGACTCCAGGTGGCGTCGGAGCTGCGGCGCGAGGGACGCGGCACGCCGATCCTCATGCTCACCGCGCGCGACGCCACCGAGGACATCGTCCGCGGGCTCGATGTGGGGGCGGACGACTACCTCACCAAGCCCTTCAAGTTCGACGAGCTGCTCGCGCGGGTGCGGGCCCTGGTGCGGCGCGGTGGCGCGCGGCGCACCGAGCTGCTGGCCTTCGGGCCCATCGAACTGAACCGGCTCAAGCACAAGGTGCTGGTGCGCGGCGAGCCGCTCGACCTCTCGCCGAAGGAGTTCCACCTCCTCGAGCACTTCCTGCTGCACCCGGACGAAGTGGTGCGGCGCACGGAGCTGCTGGAGAAGGTGTGGGACATGCACTTCGACCCGGAGAGCAACGTGGTGGACGTCCACGTCGGCAACCTGCGCCGCAAGCTGCGGAAGGCGGCCGCGATGGAGCTGATCCACACGGTGCGCGGCGTCGGGTTCCGCCTCGCGCTCCCCGAGGAGGGCGGGGGGTAGCTCCCCGTCCTCGGGCGACTCCCGCGGCGCCGGGCCCGTGGCGCCGCGCCCGCGGCCACGCCGCCCGCAGGACCACCAGCACCGCTGGCAGCTGCGTCACCCGTCCCGCCGCCATCGGCCCGGCCCCCGGCGAGGGCGAGGACCAGCGCGAGGAGCGCGGCACGCAGGTGCCAGCGGGCGAGCGTCGGCATCGCGTCTTCCTCAAGGGACCGACCCGAAGATAGGTTGAGGAGCGGTGAAGACCAGACGTCGGTCCACCCTCGCCCTCGCGGAGCGCCAGCTGGTCGTGGTGACCGGGAAGGGGGGCGTGGGGAAGACGGTGCTGACCGCCGTGCTCGGCGCCCTGCTCGCCGCCGAGGGTCGCCGCGTCCTGCTCCTCGAGTCCGATCCCCGCGAGAACCTGCACCGCTGCTTCGACATCCCGCCCTCCGGGGGCGCGGTGGTCGTCGCGGGACCGGGGATCCTGCTCCGGAATGCCAGCCCCCGAGCGATCCTCGACGACGCCGTGCGGCACGCGTTGAAGGTCGGCGCCCTGCACCGTCGCGTCCTCGCCAGTCCCGTCTACCAGCACTTCGCCGACGGCGCGCCGGGACTCAAGGAGATGATGCTGCTGGGCCACGCGATGCAGATCGCGGATGGCGAGGCCGATGTCGCGGCGGACGTCGTGGTGCTCGACGCTCCGGCGTCGGGCCACGGCGTCTCGCTCCTCGCGGCGCCGCTGCTGGTGGCGGAGGTGATCGGGACCGGGCCGCTGGGCGCGATGGCGGCGCGCATCGCCCGGCTGATCGGCGATCCCCGCCGCTGCGGCGTGGTGCTCGCGACGCTCGCCGAGGAGATGCCGGTCCAGGAGACCCTGGAGACCGTCCACCTGCTGCGGGAGCGGATCGGCCGGCCGCCGGAGCTGGTGGCGGTGAACGCCCTTTTCCCACCCGTCCCCGGGGGCCGGCGGCCGGCCGGCGCGGTGACGGAGCTGTGGGCCGCCCGACGCACCGCCGCGGAGCGGGAGCTGGGGCGGCTGCGGGAAGCGTGGCGCGGGGCGACCGCGGAACTGCCGCTCGTCGCGGAACCGTTCGGCCCGCGGCTGGTGGCCGTGCTCGCCGCGGCCCTACGCCCACAGCTGGCGGCCGCATGAGGACCGGTGCCGCGCTGACCGTGGTCGTCGGCTCCGGCGGCGTGGGGAAGACCACCCTGGCGGCGGCCCTGGCGGTCCACGCGGCCCGCCAGGGCGACGACACGCTGGTCATGACCTTCGACCCCTCCCGGCGGCTGAAGGACGCTCTGGGCGTCGGCACGGAGGCGGCGGACCGGCCGGTGCGGGTGGCGGTGGGCGCGGCGGGGCGCCTGGACGCGAGCCTGCTGGACGCGCGCGCCACCTTCGATCGCCTCATTGCCCTGTACGCGCCGGACCAAGCGGCCGCCGAGCGGATCTTCCGCAATCGGTACTACGACCAGCTGGCGGGGACGCTCGCCGGGATCCTGGAGTACATGGCCGTCGAGCGGCTGTTCGAGGTGTCGCAGGCGGGGCGTTACGGGCGGGTGGTCCTCGACACGCCGCCGACGCGGCAGGCGCTGGACTTCCTGGGCGCGCCGGACCGCATCGTGGCGTTCCTTGACAGCGGGGCACTGAAGGTGGGGCTGCGCCACTGGTTCGACGAGCGGGGGCGGCTGCGGTCGGGAGCCGGGCGGCTGGTCTCCCGCGGCTTGGAGGCGCTGCTCGACCGGGTGATCGGCTTGGCGCTGCTCCGGGACATCGCGGAGTTCTTCCAGGCGTTCGGCCCGCTGTACGGCGGGTTCCGGGCGCGGGCGGCGGAGGTGCGGGCGCTGCTGCGCTCGGAGCGAACGCAGTTCCTGCTGGTAGCCGGCCCGGGCGAGGAGCGGGTGGCGGATAGCCTGTACTTCGCGCGGAAGCTGGAGGAGGAGGGCTACCGCCTGGGGTCGGTGGTCGTGAACCAGGTGCATCCGCCGGCCGGTCCCCCGGCGGGACCCGGCGCCGCGTGGCGCGAGGGGATCGAGCTCCTGGGCACGCTGGCGGAGCGGGACCGGCGGGGCGTGGCCGCGCT
>CAYLJK010000344.1:0-3090 GCA_964383975.1 uncultured Gemmatimonadales bacterium
ACCGTGTTCAGCGCCACGCGCCGCGCCGCCTGCGCGTAGTGCTCGCGCACCTGCTCCTTCAGCTGCCGTTCGTCCGTCGTCGCCATCGGTCTCGTCCTATCTATCAGTGAAAGTTGATGAGTCGGCCCCAAAAAAGGGTCAGCAGGCGCACCGCGCGGCGTAGTCCCCCGTCGGGGTGAGCGCCGCGAGCGCCGCCTCCACGTCCGCCAGAGCCTCCGTGGCGATGCGGTAGTGCACCCATCGCCCGTCGCGCCGGTCGAGGATGAGGCCGGCCTCCTTGAGCACCTTGAGATGGAACGACACCCGGGACTGCGCCGCCTCGGCGGAGACCTGGAGGTCGCAGACGCACCGCTCCCCGCGCCGCAGGATCTGGAGCAGCCGCAGGCGCGTGGGGTCGCTCAGCGCGTGGAACAGCCGCGCCGCGCGGACGGGATCGAGACGGGTCCCCGTGGGCATACGTGTCCAGCAATGTATCTAGTTCTGTTGATTTGTCAAGGAACCCGGTCTTCATCCTCGCTTCATGGAATCCTCACGGACCACCGGGTATCTCCCATGCGGTGAGCACGACGCTGCCTGTTCCGCGCCCCCTTCCCCGGTGGCCGCCGTGGCTGGCCCCACAGCCGCCGCCTCGGCATCGCGGCGGGGGCGCTCATCCACGGCTACATGCCGACTGGTCCGGTGGCGCGGCTTCTTCGCGCCGAGCGGTGGTGGTGCGTGCCGGCGGCGTGGTCGCCGGCGTGCCGATGTCCTCCAAGGCGGCGGGGATCATCCCCGTCGCTCAGGCGCCGCTCGAGAAGGGCGCGCCGAGCGGGTCGGTGCTCGCCTGCATGATGGCGGTCATCGGCCTCTCGCTGCCGGAGCCGGTGATCCGGCGCCGGGTGCTGCGGCCGCCGCTCATCGCGGCGTTCCTCGGCGTCGTCGCGGCGGGGATCGTCCTGACCGGCTACCTGTTCAACGCGGTGCTGTGAGGGAGCGATGAAACTGCAGGTCCTGGGCCCCGGCTGCCCGAAGTGCCACGCGCTGGCCGTTCACGCGGGTGTCGCACTCAAGAGCCTGGGGCTCGAGGCGGACGTGGAGAAGGTCGAGGACATCCGCACGATCGCCGCGATGGGCGTCATGGCCACGCCCGCCCTGGCCGTGGATGGAAAGGTGGTCTCCGCGGGGAAGGTGCTGAGCTCGGCGGAGATAGCGGAGTTGATTGAGCGTCGGGAATCGGGGTTCGGCATTCGGGAACCGGCCCCGACCCCGACTCCCGATTCCCGATTCCCGCGCTGACGAGGGCCATTCCATGACCACCGTGCGCCAGCTCACTCCCTACGGCCTCGGCGCCACCGTCCCTCTCCCGTACGACACCGCGCTGGCCCGCGTGCGTGAGGGGCTGGCCGCCGAGGGCTTCGGGGTCCTGACGGAGATTGACGTCAGGGCGACGCTGAAGCAGAAGCTCGACGTCGAGTTCCGGCCCTACGTCATCCTCGGCGCGTGCAACCCGCCGCTCGCGCACCGGGCGCTCAGTGCGGAGCGCGACATCGGCCTCCTGCTGCCGTGCAACGTGATCGTGTATGCCGGCGATGAGCCGGGGACGAGCGTCGTCGCGGTGCTGGATCCCGTCGCGGCCCTCGGGCTGACGGAACGCTCGGACCTGCACCCGGTGGCGGAGGAGGTGAAGGGGAGGTTAGGGAGCGTCGTGCAACGATTGACCAGCGGTGGGTGAATCACGCGGGAATCGGGAACGGGGCATCGTGTTCGTTCCCGATTCCCGAATCCCGATTCCCGGCCTTCTTCAGTCCTTCCGCTGAAACACCGCCCACCCGTTCCGGCGCCAGCGGCTGACGGCTACCCGCTTGTAGCGCGGGTCCGCCTTGAGCCGCGCGTGGTTCTCCCAGTTCTTGTAGCTGCGGGTGTCGTCCAGCAGGATCCAGCGGGCGCCGTACACCTCCTCCAGCTCCGCCCGGCCGGTGAACTCCGACCCGTCAATGAGCACCGCGTCGAAGACGCCCACGCCGACCTGGTCGCGGATGCGCCGGATGCCGGCGACCGCCAGCTCGGGGTGGGCGCGGAGGTAGTCCATGTCGAGCTGGAGCCAGCCGAGGACCTTCTCGAGGCGGTTGTTCCGGAGCCGCGAGCGGACCGTCCGGTAGAAGCGCGTCACCTCCTCGGCGGTCGGAAAGTTCTCGATCGGGACTGAGGAGACGTGGTGCGCGTGGTGGAACGGATAGTCCTTCCACCGCTCCACGAGAGCGGCGAAGCGCACGGTGGACACCTCGATGCTGTGGATCTCCGGCGGGCCTCCCGGGTTGCGCAGGGCGCCGCTCACCAGCGCCTCCGTGCTCCCCTCCCCGGCTGACGCGCCGATCTCCAGGATGGTGCGTACGCCGGGCGTGGACGCCACGCGCTGCAACCAGCGATAGAAGCGGTCGTTCGTGACCTCGGCGGGGATGATCCGGTCGAGGGCGGACTCGGGGGCGCTCATGGTGTCCGATAAGGTACAGCGCGGCGGCGGGCGGCACGGCCGCGGCCGCCGCGGCCGCCTTCAGCCGAGCGCGGCACGCCCCTCGGCCAGGCAGCGGTCGTAGTACGCCTCCAGCGGCGCGCTCGCGCCGCGGCAGCCGGCGACCACCTGCTCGGTCCAGTCGAGGTAGGCCCGCCGCCGCTCGGTGGACCAGTCGGCCGGCGGGGCGTGCGTCACGTCCCGCACGTTGCAGATCTTGTCGGCGAGCTTGATGAGCCTGGCCCGATGTGAGGCGTTCCGGGCGTGCTCCACCTGGAGCCGCTTGCGCTCGTCCTTCGGCAGCCGCTTGTCGTCCGTCATCTCCTCGACGAGCAGGCGCACCTCGCGCCCGAAGCGCTCCTCCAGTTCGGGCGAGGTCGTGTCGGTGTCCTCGATGGTGTCGTGCAGGATGGCGGCTGTCAGCGTGGTCAGGTCCGTGACGCCGCCGACGGTGGCGAGGACCGTGGCCACCTCGATCGGGTGGTTGATGTACGGGGACGCCTCGCGGTCCTTGCGCCGCTGGTGCCGGTGCTTGCGGGCGGAGAACTGGAGGGCCGCCAGGAGGTGAGCGACATCGGGCATGCTCAAGAGTGGCCGCGCGC
>CAYLJK010000345.1:0-3090 GCA_964383975.1 uncultured Gemmatimonadales bacterium
TTCCTCGCCGCTGCCCAGAGCGCCGCGCGCGATTATGATGCGCTCGTGACGGGCCTCACCGGCGACCTCGACCTCGGCCTCCTCGGCGCGCTCTTCGACCCGCGCCGCCGCGACCGCCCGCTCCAGTACGCGCAGTACGCCGATCCGGCGATGGACGCGGCCTTCGACCGGGGCGACCTCGGCGAGGCGCAACGGATCGCGGTGCGCGAGGTCCCCCTCACGTTCCTGTAGCACGCGCGCGGCGTGCAGGGGATCCAGACCCGGCTGGCGGGCGTGCGGATGGACCTGCGCGGCGAGCTGCCGACGCTCGCGCAGTGGCACCTCGTCCCGGAGGCGCGATGATCGTCCGGGCTCGTGCGCCGCTGCGCATCGACCTCGCCGGCGGCTGGACGGACGTCGCGCCGTACACCGCCCACCGTGGTGGCGCCGTGGTAAACGTGGCCGTCACGCTGTACGCGCAGGTCACGGTGCGCACCGGTGGCAAGGGGATCCGTCTGCGCGCCGTGGACCTGGGGGCGGCGGTGACCGCGGCGCGTGCCGCCGACCTGCGCGCCGACGGCGAGCTGGCGCTCCTCAAGGCCGCCGCCCGGCGCTACGCGCCCGCGGTCGGCGCGGAGATCACGACCCACAGCGACGCACCCGGCGGCTCGGGGCTGGGCGGATCCGGGGCGCTCGGTGTCGCGCTCGTCGCGGCGCTGCTGCGCGTGGCCGGGCGCACGCTGCTCCCCGCCGAGATCGCCGAGGCGGCGTTCGACACCGAGGTGCACGACGCTGGTGTGCTGGGCGGGCGCCAGGACCAGTATGCGGCGGCGCTTGGCGGCATCCAGTTCCTTGCCGTCGGCGAGGCGGCGGCCGCAGCCACGCGCCTGTCGCTCCCGCCGGACGCGGCGCGCGAGCTGGAGCGCGCCCTGGTGCTGTGCTACACGGGCGCCTCGCGCTACTCCGATCGCACGCACCGCGGCGTCTGGGCGGCGTATGCGCGCGGCGACGCGCCGGTGCGCACGGCGCTCGACGGCCTGCGGCAGTGCGCGCTCACGATGCGCACCGCGCTCGAACGCGGCGACCTGGGCACGGCGGCGGCCACGATGTCGGAGAACTGGGTGCATCAGCAGGCGCTGGCCGAGGGGATGCGCACGGACGCGATGGCCGCCCTGGAGGCGGTCGGGCGCGAGGCCGGGGCCGACGGCGTGAAGGCGTGCGGCGCTGGCGCGGGAGGCTGCCTGGTGTTCCTCGCGCGGCCGGGGCGCGAGGGCGATGTGGCCGCCGCGCTGGAAGGCGCCCGCGGGACCGTCCTGCGCTTCGGCTTCGACCTGGACGGGGTCCGGACCTGGGAGGCGCAGGAACGATGAGCCTGCTCGTCTCGCCCAACGCGCTGGAAGCGCGCCGCGCGGAAGTGGCCCGCTCCGCGGACCTCGCGGCCCTGGCGGCCAACCTGCGCGGGCAGGTGCGGGAGGTGCTGACGCACCCACTGTACGTCCCGGAGGCGAAGGCCCTCCTGTCTCGCTGGGGCGCGCACTGCCGCGACGACGGTGCGGAACTGGGCTTCGATCCGTGGAACCCGCACGCGCACCGCTGTACCCTCTGCGGGCGGGTGTGGAACACGGAGCAGAGCCACCGCTGGTGGGTCTACTGGTACCAGCTCTGGCTCGCCGAGCGCGTCTGGCTTCTGGCCCTGCACGGAGGACCCGGCGGCGACGCGGCCGCGGAGGAGCGTGCGTGCGAGGCGCTGGCCCTCCTGGTGGAGCGCTACCAGGGGTACCCGCCGTACGACAACGTGCTCGGTCCGAGCCGGCCGTTCTTCTCCACCTACCTGGAGTCGGTCTGGGTGCTGCACCTCGT
The DNA here is from genome assembly GCA_964383975.1 of uncultured Gemmatimonadales bacterium. Lineage (GTDB taxonomy): Bacteria > Gemmatimonadota > Gemmatimonadetes > Gemmatimonadales > JACORV01 > DASXPG01. Next base: position 1,840 of record CAYLJK010000345.1, read on the forward strand.
CGTGGCCGCGCAGCTCCTCGACGACCTCGGCCGCTTGCCGAGGGACCTCGCTGCGGACTTGCGCGCGCGGCTCTTCGCGCCGAGCGCCGCCCTCATCGCCGATTTCGACGAGGGGCGCTCCAACCGGCAGGTGTGGAACGCCGCCGCGCTCTTCGCCCTCGGCCGCCGTCTCGGCGACGGCGCGATGGCGCGCGCGGCCGCGCAGGGGGCCTCGGGGGTCGTGGCGCTGGCCGGCCGCGGTCTGCTCGGGGACGGCCTCTGGTACGAGGGGGAGAACTACCACTGGTTCGCGTTGCGCGGCCTCGCGTGGGGCGCGGCGCTGCTCCGCGAGGCGGGCGAGGTGGATCTCTGGGCGGCCGATGGCGACGCCGCGGCGCGGTTCCGCGCGGCGTTCCGCGCCCCCGTGCTCACGGCGCTCCCGGACTTCACCTTCCCGGCGCGACGCGATGCGCGGTTCGGGGTGTCGCTGAGGCAGCGGCGGATGGCGGAGCTGTGGGAGGTAGCGAGCGCGGAGGCACGGAGGCACAGCGGCACGGAGGAGGGAGGCTTCTACGCGTCGCTGCTGGCGCACGTGTACGACCCTGCGGTCCCGGCGCGCGAGGCGTCGGCCGGTGAGATCACGGACGTGGAACGGCACGAGCCGGCCGCTGGCGTGCGGCGCGACCGCCTCGGCTGGAAGGGGCTCCTGTGGGCGGCTCCGGAGCTGGAGCGGGGCGATGCGTCGTCGTGGCGGCCCGGGACCGTGCACTTGGGGGACACCGGGCTCGCCGTCTTCCGCCGTGACGCCGGGACGACGTACGTGAGCGTGGACTACGGCGAGAGCGGCGGGGCGCATGGACATCCCGACCGGCTGAACCTCACGCTCGTGCACCGCGGTACGCCGTGGCTGCTCGATTTCGGGACCGGCTCCTACGTGTCACCGTCGCTGGGGTGGTACCGGATGACGCTCGCGCACAACGCGCCGCTGCTCGACGGCCAGTCGCAGGCGCCGGCGCGCGGGACGTGCGTGGCGTTCGACGAGCGGGGGGACTGGGGCTGGGCCTGCGCCCTGCTCGACGGGTCCGCCTATCCGGCCGCGACGCTGCAGCGCACCGTCGTCGTCGGTCCGGACTACGTGCTCGACGTGATGCAGATGGGCGCGGACGTGCCGCATCAGCTGCTCCTCCCGTGGCACGGGCTCGGCCGCCCTGTCATCGAGCCGCTGGGCGTCACGTTCACGGGCGAGGCTCGCACCCTTCGGGTGCTCATGGC
>CAYLJK010000346.1:0-3084 GCA_964383975.1 uncultured Gemmatimonadales bacterium
CCGGCGCAGAAACCCCGCGAAGAGGAACTCATCCACGTTGGGCGGCAGCGGCGCGGAGGCGGAGTACATGGAGGGCGGGTCGGCGCCGAGGACGATGGCGACCGGCATCCGTTCCCCCCGCTCGGCCATCTCCCGCCAGTGCTCCGCCCCCGTCTTGTGGCGCTGCCAGTGCATCGCCAGCTCCCGACGCCCCTGGACCATCACCCGGTAGAGACCCACGTTCCGAGCCCGCGTGCGCGGATCCCGGGTGACGACCATACCGAACGTGATGTAGGGGCCGCCGTCACCCGGCCAGCAGATGAGGTGTGGCAGCACTCCGAGGTCCAGTTCGTGCTCCAGGAGCACCACGTCGTGGCATGGTGCGGCATCGCTGCGTGAACGGGGTGGGTACCGGACCGCCTCCATCAGCTTCGGGAGCATCGCCAGTTTCTCCATTACACCTTCGGGAACCTGTGTCCTCAGAAGCTCTGTGATCCGTGCTCCGATTTCGTCCAAGTCGTTGACCCCCAGCGACATGGACATGCGCCGATGGGAACCAAAAAGGTTGATGGCGAGGGGGAAGGCGCTCACGCCTCCGCCCGGGAGCACCGGGCGCTCGAACAATAGCGCCGGACCTCCGCCGCGACTCTTCATGCAGCGGTCGACGATCTCCGTGATCTCCCGGTCCACGGAGACCGGCTCCCGGACCCTGACCAGTTCCCCCGCCGCATCGAGCGCGGCGACAAAGTCGCGGAGCGAGTCGTACGTCATCGCACACCCCAGGTGGCCGCCGCGATGCCCCCTGAGAGGAGGCGGTGGCCGGTCTCACGGAACCCCACACGGTGCAGCCGCCGGCGCAGCTCCTCGGGCGGGGGGAAGTCCATTACGGACGCGGGGAGGTAGGTGTATGCCGTCGGGTGCCCGGAGACGAGCCGGCCCACGCGCGGCAGCACCTGATGAAAGTAGAACAGGTACAGGGCGCGCAGGGGCGCGAAGCGCGGGGTGGCGAAGTCGAGGACCACCAGGCGGGCGCCCTGCCGGAGCACCCGCGCCAGCTCGGCCAGTCCGGTGTCGAGCCCCGCCAGGTTCCGGACCCCGAATCCCACCATCGCCCCATCGAAAACGGCGTCCCGCATCGGCAGCTCCAGCGTGTCGGCGGCGGCGGAGTACGTGGTGCCGGGAGGCGGCTTCCCGGCCCCGCGGCGCAGCATGGGAAGCGCGAAGTCGGTCGCCACGACCCGCCCTCGGAACCCGGGTCGCGTCGCCAGCTCCGTGGCGAGGTCCAGCGTGCCGGCGCACGCGTCGAGGTAGCGTCCGGCCGGTGCGCGCTCCCAGTCGAGCAGGCGCACGGCGGTGCGGCGCCAGCGGCGGTCGACGTTCAGCGAGAGGATGCGGTTCAGCAGGTCGTACCGCGGGGCGATGGCCGAGAACACCGCCCGCACGTATCGGCGCTTCTCCGGGGGGAGGGCGGACGCTCCCGCGGGCACGGTGGGAGCAGCCATTCAGCGACCCCCGTTCGAACGGGTGGGCATGAGCGTCGTAGATTACCCGCCGCATGGCATCGGGGAAAGACCTCCGCGGACTCACCGACCAGGAGGTCGTGGCGCTGGCCCGGGAGGGTCGCGAGGCGGCGTACCGGGAACTCATCCGCCGGTACGAGCGCCCCGTCTTCTCCCTCATCTACCGCATGGTACGTGACCGCGCGCTTGCCGAGGACCTCGCGCAGGACACGTTCGTGAAGGTCCTCAACGCGCTCGACTCGTACCGCCCCGAGTACAGGTTCAGCTCCTGGGTCTTCAAGATCGCGAACAACGTCGCGATCGATCAGCTGCGCCGCCGCGAGCTGGACACCCTGTCGCTGGACGGGGCGCCGGACGCGCGCACTCCGGACGAGGTGCAGGCCACCGCCCTCCAAGCCGTGGACCGCGCCGAGACGCCGCTCGCAGAGCTGGAATCACGGGAGCTGGGCACCCTGATCGAGCAGGCGATCGGGCGCCTGCGCCCGGAATACCGCGCATGCATCATGCTCCGCCACATCGAGGGACGGTCCTACGAGGAGATCGCGGAGGCACTCGATCTCCCGCTCGGGACCGTGAAGACCTACATCCACCGGGCCCGGCACGAACTCAGGGAGTACCTGGAGCCGTATCGGGACTGAAACCGCCGCCCGCGGGGGGCCGTAGGGCGAGCAGAAGGAGGCAGGCGTGTGAGTCGTAAGCCGTTGTCCGACAAGGAGTTCGACACGCTGGTAGTGCGGGAGCTGTCCCGCTTGCCGGCGCACGCGCCTTCCCGCGGATTCGCGGACCGGGTGATGGCCCGCGTTCAGCTTCCTCAGCCGCGCGCCGTGGTCCTGTGGCGCCGGGCCCGGGCCTGGGCGCTGGAGCCGCGGCGGGCGTTCGTGCTGGCGGGGGCGTACGCGGCGGCAGCCTCCATCGGCCTCATCCTCGCGGTCCCCTGGGTCCTCCAGCAGGCGCCGGCCCTCGGCGCGGCGGTGGACTGGGTGGCGGCACGGGTGGCCGGCGGCGTGCGCGAACTCGCGCTCGATGCCGCGGGGTGGATGGTCGCATCCGGGGTCGCCGCGCGAATGCGGGACGTCTCTCTCTCCGCCACGCAGCTCTGGGCCGGCGGCATCCTGTTCGCGGTGGCGTACGCGGGCTGCGCGTTCGGCCTCCACCGTCTCTTGCGCGCACCGAAGGTGGCCCATGCCAGCGTTCGCGTCGATGCGTAGGGCCTGGGTCGGCGCGCTCGCCGCGCTGCTCGCGGCCGCGCAGGCCGCTCCGGCTGCCACCACCGCCAGGCTGCCCGACCTCCCCGACCTGCGCGACGACGCACAGGCGGCGCTGCATTCGGGACTCGGCCTCCTGCGACGCGTCCTGCACCTCCGGCAGGACGAGGTCGTCTCTCACGCCATCAGCGTCTCCGGCCGCGAGGCGGTGCTGGAGCTGGAGACGGCGGGTGGCCGCACCCGGTCCATCGCGCTGCGCGGGGGCCGCGTGTACGTGGACGAGCACGAGGTCGGGCGCTACGCTCCGGGCGGCGCCTTCGAGCGCGGCTGGCGGCGGCTCCTGGCCGATGGCGCGGAGCTCGAGACGGCGGCCCTGATGG
>CAYLJK010000347.1:0-3077 GCA_964383975.1 uncultured Gemmatimonadales bacterium
CGAGCGCCTTCGGTTCCGCGCGCTCACCTCCACCAAGGCCTGACCGCGGCCGCGCTGCGCCGCACTCGGCCCGGGGCCTGCGCCTGCGTCCTGGGCCTGACGGCCGCCACCCGAGGCGGCCGCGCCCAGGAGCCCGACGAGGCACCGCAGGAGGAATCGGTGGCGGTGGTCGGCAACCGCCGAGTCACCACCGCGGCGGTCCTGAACGCCGCCGGCATCCCGCTGCGGACGCCGATCACCTTCCGCGACATCCAGCGCGCCATCCGCGCGCTGTGGGCGCTCAACCAGTTCGGCGAGGTCGCCGTCGGCCGGACCGAGGGGCCGGCAGGCGAGGAGGTGCTGGTCATCACTGTGCGGGAGCGGCCGGTGCTGGCCCGCGTGGCGGTGCGCGGCGTGGAGAAGCTGTCGGAGCGCACGGTGCGCGATCACGTGGAGGGCATCCTGATCGGACGGCCGCTCGATCCGGGCGCGGTGGAGGTGGCGCGCCTGCGCATCGACTCGTTGTACGAGGCGGAGGGCTACTACCTCGCGGACGTGCGGCCCGTCGTCACGCCGGTGGACAGCGACAACGTGCGTCTCGTCTTCGACGTCACCGAGGGCCGCCGGGTCGCGGTGGCCGCGGTGCGCATCGAGGGCAACCAGGCGCTCGCGGACCGCGCGATCGTCAAGCGGCTGCGCACCCGCCCCGAGGGGTTCTGGTGGTTCCAGTCGGGCGAATACGTGGACACCAAGTTGCGCGAGGACGTCGAGCAGCGGTTGCCGCGGTTCTACGGGAGCCGCGGGTACATCGACTTCCGCGTCGTGCGCGACACGCTGGAGGTGGACGCCACCAGCGGCAAGGCCACGGTCGTCATCGAGGTGGACGAGGGGCGGCCGTACCGCGTCGGCACGGTGAGCGTCGAGGGGAACCGCTTCTTCTCCACCGACCAGGTGCTCTCGCTCAACCCGTTCCGGCGCAGCGGCGGGTCCGGCCTGCGCTGCCTGCTCGGCCGCTGCCGGGCCGCCGACGAGGTGTGGTTCGACGAGGCGGCGTGGGAGGACGCAACCCAGAAGCTGCGCACCCAGTACGCCAACGAGGGGTACATCTACGCGGACGTCCGGCCCGAGATCGAGCGGCTCGAGCCCGTGCACCCGGACAGCGCGGCGCGGGTCAATCTCACCTGGGTGATCAACGAGCAGCGGCCCGCCATCGTCAACCGCATTGACATCGTGGGCAACGACGTCACCCACGAGCGCGTGATCCGCGAGGCCATCGTCATCCTGCCGGGCTCGGTGTTCTCGCAGGACTTGATCATCCGCTCGTACCAGAACATCTCGAACCTGGGCTTCTTCCAGCAGCCGCTCCCGTTCCCGGACACGCGCACCGCCAACGAGGAGGGAGACCTCGACGTCATCTTCCGGGTGCAGGAAAAGAGCACCGGGAGCGTGAACTTCGGCGCCTCGATGGGGCAGGGGGTCGGGGTCGGCGGCTTTCTCGGCCTGGAGGAGCCGAACCTCTTCGGCCAGGGCAAGCGCGGCCGGCTGCAGTGGCAGTTCGGCCGGAACATCAACGACTTCAACCTCAGCTACTCCGATCCATCGCTCGGCGGGAGCCGCGTCTCCGGCACGGTCGAGCTGAACAACTCGCGGATCCGCTACACCGTGGCGGACCTCGGGCGGATCCACAACCGGGGGATTTCGCTCCAGTTCGGCATCCCCCTGCCGCGCAGCCGCTACTCGCGCCTCTTCCTCACCGGCGCCCTCGACTGGGAGCGCTATACCGGCGCGGCGAGCAACCTGAACCAGCGGACGCTGCAGTGCGCCAACGCGTGCCTGCGCACGATGCTCGGCGCGTCGGTGGTCCGCGACACCCGCATCGACCTGCCGTTCCCCACCGCCGGCTCGTACCACCAGGTGGGCGCGAGCCTGAACGGCCCGTTCGGCTCGGGGACCGCCACCTTCCAGCGCTACGACTTGGAGGGCCGCTGGTACGCGCCGCTGGGGCGGATCGGCGGCGGCCCGTCGCTGGGCGGGGTCCGGATGGTGCTGGGCCTGACGGCCAAGTCGGGGTTCGTCTTCGGCGACCCGGGCCCGTTCTTCCGCCAGCTCTTTGCCATGGGCGGCACGCAGTTCGGGCTGCCGCTGCGCGGCTACGACGAATTCTCGGTCACGCCGCAGGGCTTCAACCCGTCCGCGTCACTCGGCGGGGTGCCGCGCAACGCGTTCGGCCAGTCGTACTTCTCGATGACCGGCGAGCTGGGCCTCCGGTTCAGCCAGCAGTTCTACGCGGCCGCGTTCTACGACGCCGGCAACGTGTGGGCGACGGCGGCGGGCTTCAACCCGACGCGGCTGTTCCGTGGCGCCGGCATCGGCGTCTCCCTCGTCACTCCGCTCGGGCCCATCGGGCTCGACTACGCCTACGGCTTCGACAAGGTGGACCTGAACGGTCGGCCGGCCCCGGGGTGGAAACTTCACTTCCGAATCGGCAACTTCTTCTAGCTGCAGGCCACACGGACCCGGACCCTCGTATGGAGAACCGCATGCCCCGCTTCCTCCGCCCCGCGCTGGTCGCGGCCCTGCTTCCGCTGACCGCGTCGGCGCTCGCGGCCCAGGCTGCGCCCGCGGGGGCGCCACGCCTCGCGTGGATCAATTCGCAGGTCATTATGCAGAACACGCCCGGCCGGGCCGAGGCCGAGTCCACCTTCGCGCGCGAGATGACCGGCTACCGGGCCGAGGTCCAGCGGCTGCAGCAGTCGCTCGACTCGGCGGTGGCCGAGTTCAACCGGTCATCGGTGGTGCTCACCCCCGCCGCGCGGCAGCAGCGGGAGGAACAGCTGCGCCAGTTGGAGCAGCGCACCCGCGCGCGGGCGCAGGAGCTGGAGCAGCAGGCCGCCCGTCGCGAGCAGGAGCTGACCGCGCCGCTCATGCAGCGCATCAACGCCGTCATCGAGGGGATCCGAGCGGAGTTCAACTACGCGTTCATCTTCGACGTGGCGCAGGGCGGGACGGTGGTCACCGCCGACCGGTCGCTCGACATCACGGCGCTGGTGATCCAGCGGCTCCAGATCGACGAACGGGGCATTCTCAACTGACGTATC
>CAYLJK010000348.1:0-3067 GCA_964383975.1 uncultured Gemmatimonadales bacterium
CGGCCCCATCGGGTGGTTCATGCCGAGCTTCATCACCGTATCGATGGCGTCGGCCGTGGCGACGCCCTCCATCAGGCAGTAGACCGCCTCGTTGATCATCGGCATCAGCACGCGGTTGGACACGAAACCGGGGTAGTCGCTCACCTCGACCGGAGTCTTCCCCAGTTCGCGCGCGATGTCCATCACCAGGACCGTGGTGGCGTCGCTGGTGCGCTGGCCGCGGATCACCTCGACGAGCTGCATCACCGGCACCGGGTTCATGAAGTGCATCCCGATGACCAGCTCGGGCCGCCGCGTGTGCGACGCGATGGTGGTGATGCTGATCGAGCTGGTGTTGGTGGCGAGGATCGCCTCGCCGTGAGCGAGGCGGTCCAGCTCCGCGAAGAGCCGGAACTTCACGGCCTCCTGCTCGCTGGCGGCCTCCACGATCAGCGACCGGTCGCCCAGCCCGTCGAGCGCGGTGGCCGTGCGGATGCGCCCGAGCGCCGCGTCGCGCTCCGCCGCCGTCACCGCGCCCTTCCGCACCTGCCGGTCGAGGTTCGTCCGGATGGTGGCCAGCGCCTTCTCCAGCGCGGCGGGAGCGACGTCCACGAGGACGGTGTCCCACCCCTTCGCGGCGAAGACGTGGGCGATCCCGTTGCCCATCGTCCCCGCGCCGATCACGCCGACGGTCTTCATCGCGCCCGAAACGAACGCGCGCCCTAGTGCAGGGCGCGCGTGGCGGGGACGAACCGCCGCAGCACCAGCGCGGCGATCCCGAGCTTCACAAGGTCGTTCACCAGGAAGGGCGCCACGGCCGCGGCGAACGCCGCCGAGGGGTCGCCGCTGAGGATCGCCAGCTGCGCGAGGCCGCCGGTGTGGATGAGGACCAGCCCGGCGAGGGCCGCGAGGGTCACGTCGCGCCAGCCGCCGCGCGCGGCGACGAGGCCGGTCGCGGCCGCCGCCAGCGGGTAGGCGAGCAGGTAGCCGCCGGTCGGGCTGAGGAGCCGCGCGAAGCCGGGGAGGCCGACTGGCGTGAACACCGGGAGGCCGGCCGCGCCCATCCCGAGGTAGAGGACCAGGCTCAGCGCGCCCAGGCGCGGGCCGAGGAGCCCGCCGACGAGGAGGACGGCGAGCGGCTGGAGCGTCATCGGCACCGGCGTGCCCGGGAGCGGCGCCGCGAACTGCGCGGCGAGCGCGACGGCCAGGGCGCCCGCGAGGGCGGCGGCGAGGCGGAGACCGAGGGGCCGCGCCTGCACGGCGGCGGCGACGGTGGACGGATTCGAGGTCACAGGCGCTCCACGGAGAGGGCCACGGCGTTCCCGCCGCCGAGGCACAGGGTCGCGAGGCCCGTGGCCTTGCCGCGGGCCCGCATGGCGTACAGCAGGGTGGTGAGGACGCGTGCGCCGCTGGCCCCGATCGGGTGGCCGAGCGCCACTGCGCCGCCGTTCACGTTCACGCGCGAGACGTCCCAGCCAAGGCCGCGGCCGTCCGCGATGGCCTGCACCGCGAACGCCTCGTTGGCCTCGATGAGGTCGTAGTCGCCGATCGCCGTTCCTTCCTTCTGCATGAGCTGCCGCACCGCCACGATGGGGGCGAAGAAGAGGTCCTTCGGCTCCCCGCCGCCCGTGGCGTACGCGGTGATGCGGGCCAGCGGCGTGAGGCCGTGCGCCCGCGCGAAGGCGAGCGACGTCACGACGAGCGCGCTGGCGCCGTCGTTGAGGCCGGGAGCGTTCCCGGCCGTGACGGTGCCGTCCTTCACGAACGCCGGCTTCAGCGTCGCGAGCGCCTCCAGGGTCGTGTCCGCGCGCGGCGCCTCGTCGGCCGTGACGACCGTCGGGCCCTTCCTCCCCGCGATCTCGACCGGCACGATCTCCGCGGCGAACGCCCCCGACCGCTGGGCGTCCACGGCCTTCCGGTGGCTCTCCAGCGCGAAGCGGTCTTGCTCCTCGCGGCTCACGCCGGCCTTCGCCGCGGTGTACTCCGCGTGCGCGCCCATGTGGCAGTCGCCGAACGCGCACCACAGGCCGTCGTAAATGACGCCGTCCTTCATCTCCTGGTTGCCGAACTTCACGCCCGTCCGCGCGCCGAACAGGTAGAACGGCGCGTTGGACATGGACTCCTGACCGCCGGCGACGAGGCACTCGGCGTCGCCCGCGCGGACCGCCTGCGCCGCCAGCATCACCGCCTTCAGCCCGGATCCGCAGACCTTGTTGATGGTGACGGCGGGGACGGTCCCGGGGATGCCGGCGCCGAGCTGGGCCTGCCGCGCGGGCGCCTGTCCCGTGCCGCCCTGCACGACGTGCCCCATGATGACCTCCTGCACCGCCGCGGGCTCGATGCCCGCGCGGCGCACCGCCTCGCGGATGGCGATGGCGCCGAGCTGCGGCGCCGTGAGCGGCGCGAGGCCGCCGAGGAACTTCCCGATGGGCGTCCTCGTCGCGCTCACGATCACCGGCGTCGTCCTGGGATCCGTCATGTCCGATGCCCCACGATTGCCTATCGCCTGTCGCCCAGCACCCGATCCCTGATCTCGCCCAACAGTCTCTCCACGAACGCGTCCGTGCCCATCATCTCCTGCTTCTTCCCCGCCCCCCGTGCGCGCACCGCCACCGTCCCCGCCTCCGCCTCGCGCGCGCCGATGACCGCGAGGTAGGGGACCTTCATCGTCTCGCCGTCGCGGACCTTGTAGTTGAGCGTCTGATTGCGGTCGTCGAGGTGCGAGCGGATGCCCGCCGCGCGCAGCCGCTCGTGGAGCGCGCGCGCCGCCGCGTTCTGCGCCTCGGCGATCGGGAGCACGCGCACCTGCTCCGGCGCCAGCCACAGCGGGAACGCGCCCGCGAAATGCTCGATGAGGATGCCCATGAAGCGCTCGAACGACCCGCTCACCGCCCGGTGGATGACCACCGGCCGGTGTTCGGTGTTGTCCTCCCCGACGTAGCGCAGGTCGAAGCGCTCCGGCGCCGCGTAGTCGAGCTGGATCGTGCCCAGCTGCCAGGTGCGCCCGATGGAGTCGGCGACGTGGAAATCAATCTTCGGGCCGTAGAACGCGCCGTCGCCCGGGTTCTTCTCGAACGGGAGGCCCAAG
>CAYLJK010000349.1:0-3057 GCA_964383975.1 uncultured Gemmatimonadales bacterium
CTCGGCCGAGGGGTTGGTCTCGGGGGACGAAGACCTGCTGGTGCTCAGTCCTTGGAAGGGGACTCCCATCGTTCGACCCCGAGAGTTCTAGCCCATGGACCGCGCGGCCGGCGGGGGCGGCTACGGGATTCAAACTCGCGGAACGTAGGTTCGCGGACTGCAGTCGCGGCGACGCCCGCTCTCCACCTGCGGAAAAGCGGGCGTTCCATTTGTGGGATCCGGAAACTCTGGCGGGTCGAGATCCGGAAACTTTGGCGGGTTCTGACCCGCCGGCCGCTCTTCGGGGTCTCCGGTAGCAGGCGGGTGCACTCCGGAGACCTCCCTGGTGATCGACGTCATGACCCGCCTGAAGATCCACAACATGGCCGAGGGGGGAACGCCCCAGGCCTCCATCGCCAAGCTCTGCGGCACCAGCCTCCGGTCCGTCGAGCGCATCCTCGCGGAGACCCCGCCGACGCGTGACGAGGTGCTCGCCGACGAGCGCATCGGGGCGAAGCGGCGTGGCCGCCCGCCGAAGGCCGACGCGCCGATGATCGAGCGGATCCGCCTCCTGCTCGAGACGCCCGGCAACGACCGGCTCCCCGCCACCGAGGTGCTCCGCCGCGCCGCGGAGTGGGGCTACACCGGTGGCCGGAGCCAGATGACGGAGCTGGTGAAGCGGCTCCGCCCGAAGCCGCGGCAGGAGCCGATCGTGCGCTTCGAGGGGCTCCCCGGGGAGTACACGCAGTTCGACTTCGGCGAGTGCGAGGTCGCGTTCACCGCCACCGGGAAGCAGCGCGTCCAGTTCTTCGCGGCGCGCCTCAAGTACTCGCGGTTCATGCACGTGATCCTCGTACCCGACCAGACCGCCGAGACGCTGGTCCGCTCGCTGATCGCCTGCCTCGTCGCGTTCGGTGGCTCGACGAAGGAGTGGGTGTTCGACAACCCGCGTACCGTGCGGATCTCGCCCGTCGGCGTGAAGCCGGTGGTGCTGCACCGGTTCCTCCGGCAGCTCGTTGCCGAGTACAACGTCATCGCGACGCTGTGCGCGCCCCGGTCGGGCAACCAGAAGGGCAGCGTCGAGCGGGTCGTCGGGTACGTGAAGAACAGCTTCCTGCGCGTGCGGAAGTTCCGCGACCTCGCGGACCTCGAGGCGCAGCTCGCCGAGTGGCTCCACGAGGTGAACCACGTGCGCCCGTCGGACGCGACGGGCGTGATCCCGGCGATCGCGCGGCAGGAGGAGGCCCGCTGGCTCGCCGAGCGGCCGGTGCAGGTGGGTCCGGAGGCCTGGGCGATCGAGGACTCGGCGACGGTGACACCGATGGGCACGATCTCGTACCGGGGGACGGCCTACTCCGCGACGGCGCGGCACCTCGGCGCGCCGGCGACGTTGCTGGTGCGCCAGCGGACCCTCGACATCGTCGTCGCCGGCCAGCGCTGCACGCACGTCCGCGAGGACCACACCGGCGAGGTCCGGCGCCTGCCCGAGCACCGCCTCGACGTGCTCGCCGCGCTGCACGGCGCACGGAAGCTCGCGACGTTCCGTCGCCAGTGCCTGCTGGAGCTGGGACAGCCGGCCTGGCAGTTCATGGGGCCGCTCGTCCACCGGTGCCCGCACGGGCGTTGGGAGAAGCCCTGCCACGAGCTCTTCGACCTCATGATGGAGCACGGGGACGGAGCGATGCGCGACGCCTTCACCCGCTGCGTCGCCCGCGAGACCTTCACCGTCGCCGCCGTCCGCGCGGTGCTCCGGGAGGCCGCGTGAACCCCGGCGACATCGACCTCGACAAGCTGCTCAAGCGCCTCCACCTCCCGACGGTGCGGCGCCTGTACCCGGGCTACGCGACCCGCGCGGCTGCCGAGGGCTGGTCCCACCGCGACTACCTCGCGCTGCTCATCGCTGAGGAGGTCGCGCACCGCAACGACACGCGCATCCAGAAGGCGGCCCGCCACGCCCACTTCCCGTTCACCAAGACGATCGAGAACTTCGACTTCGTCTTCCAGTCCAGCCTGCGCCGCCAGCAGCTCGGCCCGTACCTCGGCCCCGAGCTGGTCTCCGAGGGGAGGAACCTCATCCTGTCGGGCAAGCCGGGCCGCGGGAAGACGCACCTCGCCGTCGCGATCGCCTACCGCGCCATCCAGAACGGGTTCACCGCCCGCTTCGTCGGCGCCAGCGCCCTGATCGACGAGCTCGGCGCCGCCTCGCGCGCCGGCCGCCTCCGCGAGGCCACCGCCGCGTGGGTCGAGCCGCACGTGCTCGTCATCGACGAGGTCGGGTACCTCAACCACGCCGAGGACGCCGCCAACGTGCTCTTCGGCGTCGTGGACCAGCGCTACCTCGCGCGCAAGCCGATGGTCTTCACCACCAACAAGAGGCTGCGCGACTGGGGACAGGTCCTCCACGACCGCGACCTCGCCGAGGTCATCCTCGACCGCGTGCTCGAGCGCGGCGAGCACATCGCGCTCGGCGGGCCGTCGTGGCGGACCAGGCACCTCGATCCGGAAACGATCGGAGGTGACGACGGCGCCGATCCGGAAAGCGTCCGGAAACCCGCCGACTGAACCCTCCGCTCGCCTCGCCTCGGAGGGGCGGCGGGCCGGGCGGGGGGCTCACCCTGCGTGGCCCCCCGCCCGGGTCGCCGACCCGGCGGTCGAGCCCACCACCAACCTCGTCTTCTGCAACCCCCCTTGCGGCGTCCGACCCGCCGCGTCACGTTCAACCACCCGCCAGACTTTCCGGATCAAAACCGCCAGACTTTCCGGACTCCACACCGCAGGCGCGCGGCGACACGCTGTCCCGCGCGCCGCGGGCGGCCGGACCTCCCCGGCGGCGACAGCGACGAGATGGTCCGCACCCTCACCCAGCGCCCGACCAGCCTGCCGGCGGACACCGGCCTGTACCCGGGCCAGGCGTGCCGCGAAAAACCAGCGGACCAGGCCACGGTTCGACGGACGCACCCCTGCCCGTACGTGCCGCTCCTCGCCCCCTGGCGCGGGCACCTGGGATGACCGAGGTCGGCGCCGGCCCGGGATAGACCCTTCGCATGGCGCTCCGCCTGCTCCACAGCTCCGACTGGC
>CAYLJK010000350.1:0-3035 GCA_964383975.1 uncultured Gemmatimonadales bacterium
CAGCAGCCGCGGCGTCGTCCCTTCGTTTTCGCGATATCGAACGCTCATTCGGAGACCCCTCATGAGCATGCAGGAGAAGCTGGAGCGCCTGGCGACGCTGTCCGCCGAGGCCCTCCTCGGCGGCGGCCAGAAGCGAATCGATGCGCAGCACCAGAAGGGGAAGCTGACGGCGCGGGAGCGCCTCGACCTGCTGTTCGACGAGGGCACGTTCGTGGAGTTGGACCGGTTCGTCGTGCACCGCGCCACGGACTTCGGCCTCGACGCGCAGAAGATCCTCGGGGACGGCGTCGTGACCGGCTACGGGCGCATCGACGGCCGACTGGTGTACGCGTTCTCCCAGGACTTCACGGTCTTCGGCGGGTCCCTCTCCAAGGCCCACGCCGAGAAGATCTGCAAGATCATGGATCACGCCGTGCGCAACGGCGTCCCCGTGATCGGCCTCAACGACTCCGGCGGCGCGCGCATCCAGGAGGGCGTCTCCTCGCTCGGGGGCTACGCCGACATCTTCCTGCGCAACGTCCTGGCCTCGGGTGTCGTCCCGCAGATCTCCGTCATCCTCGGGCCGTGCGCGGGCGGTGCGGTGTACAGCCCGGCCATGACCGACTTCATCTTCATGGTGGACGGCACCAGCTACATGTTCGTGACCGGGCCCAACGTGGTGAAGACGGTCACCCACGAGGACGTGACCTTCGAGCAGCTGGGCGGGGCCCAGACCCATGCGTCCATCTCGGGCGTGGCGCATTGCGTCCACAAGAGCGAGCCCGAGAGCCTGCTGGCGGTGCGCGAGCTGATGGGCTACCTCCCCGCCAACAACCTCGAGACGCCACCCGTCCGTCCGACCGATGACCCGCCCGACCGGCGTGAGGACGCGCTCGTCTCGATCGTGCCGGACGAGTCCACGAGGCCCTACGACATCAAGGACGTCATCCACGCCGTGGTGGACGACGGGCACCTCTTCGAGATCCAGCCCGACTATGCCGCAAACATCGTCTGCGCGTTCGCGCGGCTGGGGGGGCGGCCGGTGGGAATCGTCGCGAACCAGCCGGCCGTGCTCGCCGGCGTGCTGGACATCAACTCGTCTATCAAGGGCGCGCGGTTCGTGCGGTTCTGCGACGCGTTCAACGTCCCGCTGGTCATCTTCGAGGACGTGCCGGGATTCCTCCCCGGCCTCGCGCAGGAGCACGGCGGCATCATCAAGCACGGGGCCAAGCTGCTCTACGCCTTCTGCGAGGCCACGGTGCCGAAGGTCACCGTCATCACCCGCAAGGCGTACGGCGGGGCCTACGACGTCATGAACTCGAAGCACGTCCGCGGCGACTTCAACTTCGCCTGGCCCACGGCCGAAATCGCGGTGATGGGGCCGAAGGGCGCGGTCGAGATCCTGTTCAAGAAGGAGATCGACGCCAGCCCGGACCCCGAGAAGGCCCTCGCGCAGAAGCAGCTGGAGTACTCGGAGAAGTTCGCGAACCCGTACATCGCCGCGGGCCGTGGCTACCTCGATGACGTGATCGACCCGCGGGATACCCGTCCGCGGCTCATCCAGGCGCTCGAGATGCTGCAGACGAAGCGCGACCGGAACCCGCCGAAGAAGCACGGGAACATACCGTTGTGATGGACGGGAATCGGGAATCGGGGATCGGGAGTCGGGGGGAGGAGTCGTGGTGAAGCATCGGACGAGACAGCTGCGGCGGGTCCTGGTGGCCAATCGGGGCGAGATCGCGCTCCGGATCATCCGGGGCTGCCGCGAGGAGCAGGTCGAGTCGGTGGCCGTCTATTCCGACGCCGACCGTCAGGCGCCGCACGTCAGGGCCGCGGATCATGCGGTCCACATTGGGGGGAACCTGCCGGCCGAGTCGTACCTGCGCATCGAGCGGCTCATCGAGGCGGCGAAGGCGTCGGGCGCGGACGCCATCCACCCCGGCTACGGCTTCCTCTCGGAGCGCGCCGAGTTCTCGGCGGCCGTCGCGGAGGCGGGCCTCATCTTCCTCGGTCCGCCCGCGGCCGCGATCGCGGCGATGGGCGACAAGACGGCGGCACGGCGCAAGATGCAGGAGGCCGGTGTCCCCGTCGTCCCCGGCACCGTCGAACCGCTCGAGACGGCGGCCGCCGCCGCCACGGTCGCGGAGCGCATCGGCTATCCCATCCTGCTCAAGGCCGCAGCGGGCGGCGGCGGGCGCGGGATGCGCGTCGTGCGCCAGGAGCAGGACCTTGCCGCGGCGTTCCAGGCCGCGGCGGGCGAGGCCCTGAAGGCCTTTGGCGACGGCCGCGTCTACTGCGAGCGGTTCCTCGAGGGGCCGAAGCACGTCGAGATCCAGGTGCTCGCGGACACCCACGGCACCGTCGTGCACTTCGGCGAGCGCGAATGCAGCACGCAGCGGCGGCACCAGAAGCTCATCGAGGAAGCGCCGTCCCCGGCCGTCACGCCCGAGCTGCGCGCCGCGATGGGGGATGCCGCGGTCCGCGCCGCGGCCGCCGTCGGGTACGCGAGCGCCGGCACCTGCGAGTTCCTGCTCCTGCCGACAAGCGAGTTCTTCTTCCTGGAGATGAACACGCGGCTCCAGGTCGAGCACCCGGTCACCGAGTTGGTGTATGGCGTGGACCTGGTGCGCCAGCAGCTCCGTATCGGGCGCGGCGAGCGCATCGCCGTCGCCCGGCAGCCCCTCACCCCGCGCGGCTGGGCCATCGAGTGCCGCATCACGGCCGAGGACCCCTTCGCGGACTTCCTCCCCGCCGGTGGCACCGTCACGGAGATGCGCGTCCCCGTGGGGCCTGGCGTCCGGTGGGACGGCTGGGTCGAACAGGGCTCCGAGGTGCCGCTCTTCTACGACTCGCTGCTCGGCAAGCTCGTCACGTGGGCCGAGGACCGGGACCTGTGCATCCGCCGCATGCGCCGCGCGCTCCAGGATCTCGTCATCGTGGGCGTCCCGACCTCCCGGGAGTTTCACCTGCGCATGATGCACGACCCCGACTTCGTGGCCGGACGCGTGGACATTGGGTGGTGGGATCGCAAGGGGAAGGCGCTCATGGGCGCCGCC
>CAYLJK010000351.1:0-3013 GCA_964383975.1 uncultured Gemmatimonadales bacterium
TCGACATCGCCACCTCCGCGCGGCCCGAGGAGGTGCAGGCGCTGTTCCACCGGACGGTCCCCGTCGGCATCGAGCACGGCACGGTCGGTGTGCTGGGGAAGGCGGGGGACCTGCACGAGGTGACCACCTTCCGCCGCGACGTGACGACGGACGG
Source organism: uncultured Gemmatimonadales bacterium (assembly GCA_964383975.1). Lineage (GTDB taxonomy): Bacteria > Gemmatimonadota > Gemmatimonadetes > Gemmatimonadales > JACORV01 > DASXPG01. The sequence continues at coordinate 155 of CAYLJK010000351.1, forward strand.
CCGCCACGCGGTCGTGGCGTTCGGCGTCTCGCTCGACGACGACCTGGCGCGCCGCGACTTCACCATCAACGCCATCGCCGTGCATCCCGTGAGCGGCGAGCTGCGCGACCCGTTTGGCGGCCTGGCCGACCTGGACGCGGGGGTGGTGCGGGCCGTGGGGGACGCGGCGGCGCGGTTCAGCGAGGACCGGCTGCGCGTCCTGCGGGCGCTGCGCTTCGCCGCGGCGTTCGGCTTCCGCATCCACGAGGCCACCTGGGAGGCGGCGCGCGCGGCGGCCGGGGAGCTGTCGCACCTCTCGCGGGAGCGGGTGCGGGACGAGTGGGTCAAGATGCTCGTGACCGGCACGCCGTCGGTCGGAGTCGGGCTGTGGCGCGAGGCCGGGGTGCTGGCGGAGGTGTGGCCGGAGCTGCGCGCGCTGCCGGCGGCGCGAGACGCGCTGCTGGACGCGGTGGACCCGCGTGATGCGGTGGCGGTCACGGCGGCGGCGCTCTTCCACGCCGGCGCCGTCGCGTCGGAGGCCGAGGCGGCGGCGCTGAGACTGCGCTTCTCCAACCGGGACGCCGGGCGCATCGGGGAGGCGGTCGCCGGCTGGTGCGACCGCGACGTGCAAGCGGGCGACCCGCGCTCGCTGCGCCGCTGGCTGGCGCGGCATCGCGGCGCGTGGCTCGACGTGCTGGGCGGCTGGGAGCCGGCGCCCGAACGCGCGGCGCTGCGCGAGGCGGTGGAGGCGGTGTTCGCCTCGGGGGCGCCGCTCTCGCTCGGCGATCTCGCGGTGACGGGAGACGACCTGGCCGGGGCGGGGATCCCGCCTGGGCGGCGGATGGGCGAGATCCTCCGCGCGCTGCTGTCGGAAGCACTCGACGAGCCGGCGCTGAACACGAAGGAGCGCCTGCTCGCGCGGGCGCAGGAGCTGGCGTGAGCACCGTACTGGTCCTCGGCGTGCTGGCGGCGCTCGTGATGCTGCTCGGGGCGATGGCGGTGGCGCGGGCCTCCCGTGCCGGGCTCGCCGTCATTGACCTCTTCCTCTGCTTCTCGGCGGGTTTCATGATCGCGTTGGCGCTGACGGCGGCGATCCCGGAGGCGCTGCGCCGCCACCCCGCGGAAGCCTCGCTGGTCGTCTTGCTCGGCTACCTGCTGGTGCACCTGTCGCAGCACACGCTCGTGCCGCACTTCCACTTCGGCGAGGAGACGCACCGCGTCTCGGAGTTCACGAGCAAGGCGGCGATCGCGGGGCTGGCCCTGCACACCTTCTTCGACGGCGTGGCCATCGCGTCGGGGTTCCTCGTGGACCCGGCGCTGGGGCTGCTGTTCTTCACGGCCATCGCGCTCCACAAGCTCCCGGAGGGGGTCGCCGTGGCGAGCCTCGTCCTGGCGGCGGGCGGCACGGTGCGCGCCAGCTACCTGGCGGCGGCCGTCATGGGCGTCACCACGGTGGCGGGCGCGCTCCTGACGAGCCAGCTCGCCGTGCTCGCCGAGTACGGCCTCGCGCTGGCGGCCGGGGTCACGATCTACGTGGCGGCGTCGAACCTGGTGCCGGAGTTCCAGCACAAGCGGACGGTCCGGACGGCGGTGCTGTTCTTCGCGGGGGCGGTGGCGTGCGTGGTGGCCGAGCGGGTGCTCGGGTGAGTCGGGAATCAGGCCCGATTCCCGACTGCCGACTCCCGATTCTCACCGCATGACTATATTGGTCACATCAACATGACCTGTGAGGTCTCATGGCCAGGAAGCGGCGCGAAGGTGCGCCGGGCGCGGGCACGGCGGCGAAGGTCTCGGAACTCAAGGCCGGGCTGTCGGCGTACCTGGAGCGGGTGAAGCGCGGCGAGCAGGTCGTGATCACCGAGCGGGGCAGGAGCATTGCGAAGCTCGTCCCGATCCCGCCGGCCGAGGTGGCCGAGGAGGAGCGCATCCTGGAGCTGGAGCGCCGTGGCATCGCGCTGCCCCCGGAGCGCGCGGGCGGCGTGCCACCGGAGTACTGGGCGGTGGAGCTGCCTAAGGACCCGGACGGTCTGGCGCGACGGGCGCTGCTCGAGGAGCGCGAGGAGGGCTGGTGAGGTTCTGGGATGCGTCGGCCCTCGTCCCCCTCTACGTCGAGGAGCCCGCGACGGCGGCGCTGCGGCAGCTCTTCGCCGACGATCCCGTGGTGTATGTCTGGTGGGCGACCCCCGTGGAGTGCGCGTCGGGGCTCGCGAGGCTCCATCGCGAAGGCGTGTTCGAGGCGGACGCCTATGAGCGGGGACTGAAGGCCCTGGCGCTCGCCGCCAGCGCCTGGCGGTCCATCGCGCCATCGGACGCGCTGCGCGCCGATGCGGTCCGGATCGTCCGCGTCCACCAGCTGCGGGCGGCCGATGCGCTCCAGCTGGCGGCAGCCCGGGCCTGGAGCGAGCACCATCCGACAGGCTGCGGATTCGTCTCGCTGGACCAGCGGCTGCGGCGCTCCGCCCGGTCGGAGGGCTTCACGCTGGTGCCGGAATGAGCCGCGAACCCTCGCTCTTCACGCCCCCCGCCGGGGCGGCACCACTCGCCGCGCGGATGCGGCCGCGGACGCTGGAGGAGTTCGTCGGACAGCAGCACCTCCTCGGTCCGGGCAAGGCGCTGGGCGAACTCATCCGGCGCGGCGACGTCGGCTCGATGATCTTCTGGGGCCCGCCGGGGACCGGGAAGACGACGCTCGCCGCCATCGTCGCGCACTACACCGACCGCGAGTTCGTCCCGTTCAGCGCGGTCACCGAGGGCGTGCCACGGGTGCGTGAGATCATCCGCGAGGCCGGGGAGCGGCTGGCGCTGCATGGCCGCCGCACCATCCTCTTCTGCGACGAGATCCACCGTTTCAACCGTGCCCAGCAGGACGCGTTCCTGCCG
>CAYLJK010000352.1:0-3002 GCA_964383975.1 uncultured Gemmatimonadales bacterium
CGTGCGAGTGTGGGGTGGTGGGGGGGGGCCGGGGTGCCCATGGCCCCCATCCGGCGGATGGGGCCCTCCCGCGTTCAGCCGGAGATCTTCGCGACCTTCGGCTTCACGAGCCGCGCGAACTCCGAGTAGGGCATCCGCACCAGCTCGCTGAATGAGCAGGCATTGAAGGCGATCTCGTCCTCCTGCGCGAGCGCCTCCGAGACGTACACGTCGAGCCCGTAGAGGTTGCCGAACGGCGGCATCGCGCCCAGTTCGCAGTCCGGGAAGGTCGAGGCGAACTCGTGCTCCGTCGCCAGCTCGGCCGTGGCGACACCGGCGGCCGTCCGCAGCAGGTCGAAGATGACCTTGTGGGACGCGGGGATGACCGCCATCGCCAGGCGGCCGTCAAGCTTCACGACCACCGACTTGGCCCAGTCCCGTCCGGGCACGTGCGCGAGCGACGCGAGTTCCTGCGCGGTGTAGGCGCGGGAGTGCGTCACGGTCACGTACTTCACGTGGTTGGCATCGAGGAACTTGCGGAGCTGCTGCGCAGGCATGGCACCCTCCTGCCGGCGGAGCCGGCGTCACAGGGGGCACGACCGGTCGGTTCCAACGTGCAGCGCCTCGGCGGCGTCGGCAAGTCGGCGCTTGACGAGGCGCCGCCGCCGGGGTATTCCCCAAGGGTCGGACGCCTCGAGCCGGGGATGCCGATGGGGTACCCGAAGAAGCACCGCGGCCGCCGCAAGCAGGGGAGCAAGCGCCGCCGCATGCACCGGCGCCATCGCTAGCGCGGCGGTGAGCGCGACCTGACCCGCGAGTGTGGCGCGCACCCGCGCGGGCGCGCGCCGGGGGTGGTGACTACCCACCGCTCAGAGCCGGACGCACAGTCTCATCCTGATTTCATGTCGGCTTCATGTGGGCCTTGCTATCATGGCCCATGCCAGGCGTGTCGGGGAGCCCGGCGGCGGGCGGCAACGCTCCCCCGGTGCGGCGATCCGATGTCATGACGGCGCCTGGATGATGGAGCCAGTCGCGTGCTCCATCCGCGCCGGGGTGGCGCGCCGGCGCGCAGTGCGCAACGATCGGTCCGCGACCCGATCGACCGCAGCGCTGGCATCGGCGAACCGACGGTCCCGTCAACCACCGTCGGGGATGGAAGCCGGAGCCCCGGAGGCCCAGCCGCGCACCACTCATCAAGGGCGGCCGCCGACGGGAGAAGAACGGCAGGAGTGATCCACCGACTCCGGGTAGCCGATGCGGAGCGGCCCGCTTTCAGAGGAAAGCGGGCCGCTCGATTTTCGGGCCCGGGGCCGGCGTTCCCGTCGCAGCCGGCCGCCTCACAGGCTCGCGTTGATCAGCGGCAGGATGCGGCCGGCGCCGCGGTCGGGCAGCCCGATCGGGATGCCGCGCAAGTCACGCGCGTCGTTGTACCCGCCGATGGCGATCCCCCTCCATCAGCTGCGTCTTCAGATACGCAGCCACGTCCACCCAGCGCACGCGCGGACCCTCGGCGACGAGGCCGAGACCACCGAACGACAGGCCGGTCAGGTGCCCCGTCGCCTCGGCCGACGCCAGGCCGAGCGTCACGCCGGTGACATCGCGCGCGCCGGTCGCGATGCCGGTCGCAACCCCGTTGATCGTGCCGGACGCCGGGCGGTACGGCCGCCAGATCGTGAAGTTGGGGCCGTTCACCTCCTCCAGTCGAGCGTCCCGGTAGTTCAGGCGGATGCCGTTGATGCGAGCGGCGTTGCCGATGGAGAGGCCGGTGCCGTCCACGGTGAGGCTCAGCGTGGCGTGCGACGGCGAGGAGCAGGGTCGGGAAGCGGCGCATCGGATCCTCGTGTGGAGCCCACCGGGTTTTGCGCGGCGGGCGGACCGGCGGTTTCTCGGTGCGACGGCCACCGGCTCCGGCAGGCCCGGACGGGCAGGGAACCCAGCCGCCGGGTAGAGCGTATGTTAGGACGAGTCCAGACCCGAGCGTCCGTATGCTGATTGGCCGCCCCGCGGACATCCCGTCCGCGGAGATCACACCGGAGTCCGTGTACCACAGCCGGCGCGAGTTCATCGCCGCCGCCGGGGTCATCGCGGGCTCCCTCCTCGTGCCCCGGCTCCTCGAGGCGGGAGCGCGGAAGAGCGGGACGGCGGGAAAAAGGGTGCAGGGTCGGGACGAACTCACGCCGATCGAGGACGTCACCGGGTACAACAACTTCTACGAGTTCGGCACGGGGAAGGACGACCCGGCCCGCAACGCGCACACTCTCCGGCCCCGGCCCTGGACGGTCGAGATCACGGGCGAGGTCGAGCGGCCCGGGCGCTGGGCCCTCGACGACCTCCTGCGCGGCGTCACCATCGAGGAGCGGGTCTACCGACTGCGCTGCGTCGAGGCGTGGTCCATGGTCATCCCGTGGATGGGCTTCCCGCTGCGCACCGTCATCGAGCGGGTGCGGCCGACTGCGCGCGCCCGCTTCGTGGAGTTCACCACGCTGCTGGACCCCGTGCAGATGCCGGGTCAGCGGCGTGACGTGCTGCCGTGGCCGTACGTCGAAGGGCTGCGCCTCGACGAGGCGATGCATCCGCTCACCATCCTTGCGACGGGGCTGTACGGCCGGCCGCTCCCCGGCCAGAACGGCGCGCCGCTGCGCCTCGTCGTGCCGTGGAAGTACGGCTTCAAGAGCATCAAGTCCATCGTACGCATCCGCTTCACGCCGCAGCAGCCGATGACGACGTGGAACGTCGTGCTGCCGCACGAGTACGGCTTCTACGCCAACGTGAACCCCGAGGTGGACCACCCGCGCTGGAGCCAGGCGCGAGAGCGGCGCATCGGCGAGTTCCGGCGCCGGCCGACCTTGATGTTCAACGGCTACGCGGAGCAGGTGGCCGGGTTGTACGCCGCGCTGGACCTCAGGCGGAACTACTGAGAGTGATGAGTGAGGGGTGACAGGAGATTGGGTGAGGGCTGGGGGATGCGTGATGAGTGAGAGGGGTGCGCGGGGGCGGGGGGTGGGGCAGGCCGTCGAGGTCCT
>CAYLJK010000353.1:0-2994 GCA_964383975.1 uncultured Gemmatimonadales bacterium
GCGCGCGAACCGCCGTTCGCGCGCGAGCAGCGGCAGCGCCCCGGCCACCGTGTACACCCGCTCGGTCCGCTCCGCCCCCGCCGTCCGCGGCGGCCGCACGAACACCTCGGCCTGCCCCTCCCCCGCCAGCCAGTGCACCAGCCGCAGTCCCGCCGGGCCAGCCGCCCGGCGCACCGCGGTGACCGGCACACCCGAGCGGCCGGTCGCCCGCCGCAGCACCCGCTCCAGCGCCGGCGCCGTCCCGCCGGGGAGCACCACGTCCGGCGCGAGGCGCACCGCCGGCACGCTCTCCCCGAACAGCGCCCCCGGCAGCATCGCGCGCAGCACCAGCCCCAGGTGGGCCGCGTAGTGCGACGCCATCCACGCGGCGAGCGCCAGGAGCGTCGGGTCGAGGAGCGGCTCCGGGTCGGGCGCGGCCAACCCCGGCCGCGCCGCCGCCGCGGGCGCGGGACGGTCGGCGGCCGTGACGACGCCGACCTGGCCGCGCCCGCGGACCGGGACGACCACGCGCGCGCCGGGGACGGCGCGCGCGCGGAACTCGTCGGGGACCTGGTAGCTGAGGGCGTGGGGGAGCGCGAGCGGCAGGGCGACGTCAACGTACGCGCCGCTCATCGTCGCGTGACGCCGAGCCCCGGGCCGGTGGGGAGCCGCACCGACCCACCCGCGATCGTCGCGCCGGCGAACGGGTCGTGCTTCAGCAGCGCGGCGCCGTCGAGGTCCACCCAGTCGAGCAGCGGCGTGAAGTGCGCCGCGGCCGTGATGCCGAGCGACGTCTCCATCATGCAGCCCACCATCACCTTGAGGTGGTGGGCGCGCGCCACCGCGACCATCCGCAGCGCCTCGCGCAGCGAGCCGCACTTGGCCAACTTGATGTTGATTCCGTCCACCGCCCCCACGAGCCGCGGGATGTCCGCCGCGGTGCGGCACGACTCGTCCGCCACCACGGGGAACTCCGCCGCGCGGCGCACCAGCGCCAGGCCCTCGACGTCCTCCGCCGCAACCGGCTGCTCGATCAGCTCCACGCCCATCTCCCGCAGCAGCGGCAGCCGCCGGATCGCCTCCTTCGCCGTCCAGCCGCAGTTGGCGTCCACGCGGATCGGCTTGTCGGTCTCCTCGCGGATGGTCCGCAGCACGACCTCGTCGTCGGGCGTCCCCACCTTCACCTTGAGCAGCGGGTACTCCGCCGCCTCCCGCACCTTCTGGCGCAGCAGCGCCGGCTCCGCGAGACCGATGGTGAACGACGAGATCGGCGCCGCCGCCGGGTCGAGCCCCCACAGCTGCCAGAGCGGCGCGCCGAGCCGCTTGCCGACCAGGTCGTGCAGGGCCGCGGAGACCGCGCTGCGCGCCGCCGCGTTCTGGCGCAGCGCCCCGAGGACCAGCGCCTCCGTGCGCTCCAGCTGGAACGCGTCCGCCGCGGCGACAACCGGCGCCGCCATCGCGAGCGCGGCGACCACCGTGTCCGCCGTCTCGCCGTAGAACGGCGACGGGTCGGCCTCCCCCCACCCCTCCACGCCGTCGTCGTCCCGGATCCGCACCCAGACGCGCCGATAGACGCTGTGCGTCCCCCGCGCGATGCCGAAGGGATGCTTCGTCTCGATCTCGATGATCTCGTGCGTCAGGCGCAGGGCCATCTCACACCCACCGCTGTCGTTTGAGGAACCACCAGAGCGCCGCGGCGAACGCGGCCATCAACCCCAGCGCCCAGAAGAAGCCCGCCGGATGATGGGTGAGCGGCATGCCGCTGAAGTTCATGCCGAAGATGCCGCCGATCACCACAAGGGGGAGCGAGATCGTCGTGACCACGCTCAGCGACTTCATCACCCGGTTCATCCGGTTCGACGCCTGCGTGAGGTACGTGTCCAGCACCGTCGTCACCAGGTCGCGGATCGACTCCAGCGACTCCACCACCCGGATGGTGTGGTCGTACACGTCGCGGAAGTACACCTGCGAGGCCGGGTTGATGCACGTGTGCGGCCGGTTGGTCAGGATGTTCAGCACCTCGCGCAGCGGCCCCAGGTACCGCCGCAGCTGCACCACCATCCGCTTCGCGGCGAAGATCTCCCTGATCGCCGATTCGTCGTACCGCTCGAAGAGCCGCTCCTCCAGCCCGTCCACCATCTCGTCCACGTGGTCCACGAGCGGCAGGAACTCGTCCACCGTCGTGTCCACGAGGCCGTGCGCCACCATCTCGACCCCGCGGCCGAGCAGGTCGGGGCCCCGCTCCAGCCGGTGCTGCACCTCCTGCACCGCGTGCGAGGGGCCCGCATGCACCGTGACGAGGAAGTTCTGGCCCAGGAAGAGATAGAGGTTGACGGTCTCGAGGTCGTAGGGGTCCTCGGTGCGCTGGTCGAGCCGGACGGCGCGCACGACGAAGAAGAGATAGGTGCCGTACTCCTCCAGCTTGACGCGGGTCTTGGGGCTGAGGGTGTCCTCGATGGCGAGGTGGTGGAAGCCGAACACCTTCTCGAGGAGCGCGTGCTGCGCGCGGTCCGCCGCGTCCACGTCCACCCACAGCTGGCCGCCCTCCTGGAGAACCGCGCCGAGCCGCGCGGGGCGCAGGTTCCACTCGACCTCGCCGCCCGGGCGCAGATACGCGCTGTAGGGGATCCCGCGTTCGCGCTGCACGGGTGCGGTCATCCGTCCCTCCCGGCCGCCGGCGACGCGCGCAAGTTAGCCTCGCCGGCGGCGCCGGCAAGCGCGCGCGCGTGGTGCACGGCCGCCTGCGCGAGACGCGGCGGGTCGTAGCCGCCTTCCAGCACGCCGATCGCGGGCGCATCCTCCGTGCGCGCGGCGACCGCCGCCGTGATGCGCCCGTAGTCCTCCGGTTCCAGCGTGAAGCCGCCCAGCGGGTCGCCGCGCAGCGCGTCGAACCCCGCCGAGTGGATGACGAGATCGGGATGCCACCGGTCCGTCGCGCGGCCCACTGCCTCGAGCAGGTCCGCGACGTAGCTCGCGGCCGGAAGACCGGGCGGCCGCGGCACGTGGAAGAGGTTC
>CAYLJK010000354.1:0-2983 GCA_964383975.1 uncultured Gemmatimonadales bacterium
GGATCGGGCGCAATTGCAAGATCTCGAGCCACACGTTCATCTGCGAGGGCGTGACGATCGAGGACGAGGTCTTCGTCGGCCACAACGTGAACTTCATCAATGACCACTATCCCCGCTCGACGAACGCGGACGGCAGCAAGCAGTCGGAGACCGACTGGACGCTGCTGCGCACCACCGTGCGCCGCCGGGCCTCCATCGGGACGGGGGCGACGATCCTCGCCAACGTCACCATCGGCGAGGGCGCGCTGGTCGGCGCGGGGAGCGTGGTGACACGAAACGTGCCGCCGCGCGCGGTGGTGTTCGGCAACCCGGCGCGGGTGGTCCGCTACCTCGCCGAAGGGGAGGGGCGGCCTGCGGAGTAGCACGGTGGGCCGTGTCCGCGGCCTCTCCCTCGTTGCGGCCACGTTCGCGCTCGCCGGCGCGTGCGCCCCGCGGACCCTGGCCCTGCGTGAGGCCGCGCCGGCGACGCGTTGGGTGCTGGCGTGCGCGGGGCGTTCGCAGGCCAACCGCGTCGCCTACACCGTGGACGACTTCGTCCGCCTCCTCGCCGTGGTGGACGCGAACGGCCGGCCCGCGGCGCGCCTGGCCACGGGAGTGCTGTTCCTGCACCTCTACGAGGCCTCGGGCCGCACGTTCACGACCTGGATCGGGGGGCGGTTCGCCGACGGAGCCGACGAGGAAGTGTACCTCGACTCGCTGCTCGGGCCCGGCGGCGTCGACCGGCTAGTAGCTGCCGCCACCCGCGTGGCGGCCGACCTCGGTTCCCGCGGGCCCCTCCCGGTCGCGCTGATGATCCCCTATCCGGAGCCGCGGGTCGGGACGCTCCGCCTCGCCGGCGAGACGTTCGACCTCACCTCCGATCCGGGTCGGGTTGCGGCTGCGGCGCGCTTCGTGGATGTCGCCGCGCAGCGGTTCCGGGCGCGGGGGACCGGTCCGCTGCGCCTCGATGCGTTCTACTGGCTGCTGGAGAGCGCGCCCGCGTCCGACACGGCGGTCATCGCGGCCACGAGCCGCCCCGTGCACGCCGCCGGGTATCGCTTCCTGTGGATCCCCTACTACACCGCGGAGCGTTGGGACCGCTGGCGGGAGCTGGGCTTCGATGAGGCGTGGCTCCAGCCCAACCACTGCTTCGATCCGTCGGTGCCCGACACGCGCCTCGACTCGGCTGCTGCGCGCGCGCTGGCGGCGGGGATGGGGCTGGAGCTGGAGTTCGATCGCCGGATGTACCGCGATTCGTGCTACGCCGGCCGCCCGGCCCCGTACCTCGAGACCCTCGGCGCCCGCGCGGAGCTGCGCGGGCGCAGCGTGGTGCTGTACGAGGAGGACGGGGCGCTCGTCGACCTGTCGCGCCGGGCGTACGCGGACGACAGCGTGGCCGCCGCTCGGCGTCGGCTGCACGCCCGTCTCGCCGAGGTGCTCCGGTGAGGCGCTGGGGCCGCGTGCTCGCGCTGGCCGCGCTGGGGCTGTCGTGCGGCGACGACCCGGTTGCGCCGGCGCCGGCCGCGCTGATCGAGGTGCTCGGCGTGCCCGCGGAGTCGGTGCTTACGGGCGCGCCGGCACGGGCCCTCGGCGCACCAGTGCGGATCCGTGTCACGGACGCCGAGGGGCGGCCCCTGCAGGGCGTGCCGGTGGAGTGGACGGCGGTCGGAGTCAACGCGCGAGTAAAGACGGCGGACGCGGAGACGGATGCCGAAGGCCAGGCCGCTGCGTCGTGGGTGCTGGGCTGGGATGCGCCGAACCCGCAGATTCTGCTGGTGAAGGCCGGGCAGGCCCGGACCGCCGTGCGGGCCCGCGCCGTCCCGGACGAGGTGGCGGCGCTGCAATACACCCAGCCAGTCTGGTCGGTGCGTCTCGGGGTTCCGGAGTCGCTCCGGGTGGAGGCCGTCGATCCGTACGGGAACGTGTTCGCGCCGGCGGCGGTGAGCTTCCAGTCCCTCGACACCTCGCGCGCCGTCGTGGACGCGATTGGGCGCATCCTCGGGCGCCGTCGCGGGGCGGCAACCGTGATCGCCATCTCCGGGAGGGGGGTGGACACGGCGGTCGTGGCGGTCCGCCAGGTCGTGGCATCCATCGTGGTCGCCCCGGAGTCGGTGATCGCCACCGCACTGGGCCAGGAGTGCGCGGTGCGGGTGGAGCTGCGCGACGACATCGGGCAGGTCGTGGCGGACTCGCAACCGACGGCGACGAGCCTGGACACACTGGTGGCGGTGGTGGGGCCGGCTCCCGCCGGTGTGCTGGTGCGCAGCCGGGCCAATGGCCGCACCGCCGTGCGGCTGGCGGTGGCCGACCTGGAGCGAGCGGTGCCCGTGTCGGTCGGGCAGGTAGCCGCCAGCGTGACGGTCGTGCCTGAGTCGCTGGCCTTCGACGCCGTGGGTGACCTGGTGACGCTGGCCATCACGGTGCGGGACAGCCTTGGCGCGGACGCGCCGACCCTGCCGTTCGCTCTTGCTTCCTCGGACACGGCGGTGGTGGCGGTCACCGTGGCGGGTGCCGTCCGGTCGCGCGCCGATGGGACTGCCATCATCCGGGTGGCGTCGGGGCCCGCAGCGGACAGCATCGTCGCACGCGTGGCGCAGCGCGTGACCCGCGTCGCGACCGATCGAGACAGCCTCCGGCTGGAGGCGCTCGGCGCCGTGGTCCGCATCGGCGTCCGGGCGGAGGACCGGCTCGGCGCCGTGGTGCCCTCCGCCACCCTGACCGCCGCGTCCTCGGACACGGCGATCGCGACGGTGACGCCGGACGGTACCGTTCGCGCGGTCGCCAACGGCACGGCCACGGTGACGTTCGCCGCCGCGGCCGAGTCGGTCGCGGTCGTCGTGCGCGTGGCGCAGCGGCCGGTGCGCTGGCTCGCCGCCGCCGACACGCTGCGGTTCGTCGCCCTCGGGGAGACGCAGTCGCTGGCCGTGGTCGCGGTGGACTCGCTCGGCCACCGGGTGCCGGGCGTGCCTCGGCTCACGGCGGTCGGGGACACGGCGCTCCTGGC
>CAYLJK010000355.1:0-2983 GCA_964383975.1 uncultured Gemmatimonadales bacterium
CGCCGCCGGCATTGCACCTGGCCCAGATGGCGCTCCGGCGCGGCGACCTGCCCCGCACCGACCGGCTGCTGCGCCGGTTGCACGCGGCCGGCGCGGACTCGGACCTGGTGCGCGACGTCGAGCTGGCACGCCGCTGCGCCGGCGGCCGGCTCGACGCGCAAGACTGGCTGGGTGCCGCGGCGCAGGACATCGCGGACGTGCTTGGAGCCGCGAAGTCGCTCGCGGTCGGGGGGCGTCACCTGGCGTGTGCCGAGGACGGGTTCTCGGCGGCGCTCGCGTCGAACGACCGGGCCAACGCCTGGGGGGCGTTCCTCGGCATGCAGGGCGTGCTCGCGGCCCGCGGGCGACTGGACGCGCTCCGGCGGCTCGTGGATTCCGTCGCGACGGCGGGTCCGCGGATTGCGAAGGCGGCTTACCTCCTCGACGCGCTCGCCGGCCTGCCGCTCGACAGCGAGGCCGCCGAGGTCGTCAGCTCGCTGCGCCAGGCGTTCGGTGACTCCCTCGACGCTCTCGGGTTCACGACGGAGAATGCCGCCCGCACCAGGTGGCTCGTGGGGGCCTGGTACGCGTCGCGGGGCCAGCGCGACCGGGCGGCAATCCTGCTCGCCGCGCTCGAACGGCAGCACCGCGAGGCGCCATCGGCCGCCGCGGAGCGGTACGCCCGCGCCCTCGCTCCCCATGTGGCCCTCGCCTCGGGCGACACGGCGGGAGCGCTGGCGGGTTTCCGCGCGCTTACGCCCGACGCTCCACGGGACGAGCTGGCCTGGGACCTCGGCAGTGCGCTGGCGGTGGAGCGGCTGCGCTGGGCGGAACTGGCGCTGGCGCGCGGTGAGCCCGCCGAAGCGCATGGCGTCGCGGCGGTCCTCGAGCATCCGGGGCCGATCGCGTTCCTGCCGTTCCTGCCGGCCAGCCTGGAGCTGCGGCTGCGCGCCGCCGGGGCGTGGCGCCCCACCCCCCTCGCCACCCCCCCCCGGGGCCCCCCCCCCCCCCGCGCCCGCCGCCGCCGGCGACGCTGACGCCGCATCAACCCTCCACCGGAGGCAGCGATGAGTACGGGCTGGAAGGTGCTGATCATCGTGATGGCGGTGCTGATCGTCATCGAGGGCGTGTGGCTGTACACCAGCGTGAGGCGGATCGACAAGAACGGCCGCGCGCTGGCGGCCTGGATCAAGCAGTACCGCGGACCCGGTGAGGGCGCGCCGCCGCCGCCCCCGCCCCCGCCGGACTGGAATTAGCCCTGCGGGCGTGATGGGTGATACGGTGGTGGGTGGTGAGGGATGGGTGAGAGGTGACACGGCCCAACGAACCTATTGCCCCTCTCCTGCCACTCCTCACCTAATCACCCATCACCCATCACCTCTCACGGGTACAACCGATACAGCATCCTCGGGAACGCGATCATCTCGCGGATGTGCGGGCTCCCGGTGATCCACTGCACGGTCCGCTCCACACCGAGCCCGAAGCCCGAGTGCACGAAGGTGCCGTACTTCCGCAGGTCGAGGTACCACTGGTACGCGGCCTCCGGCAGTCCCTCGTGGCGGATGCGGGCCAGCAGCCGGTCGTGGTCGTCCTCGCGCTGGCTCCCCCCGATGATCTCCCCGAGCCCCGGCGCCAGGCAGTCGTCACACAGGACGGTGCGCGGGTCGTCCGGGTTCTCCTTCATGTAGAAGGCCTTCGCCTGCTTCGGGTAGTTCATCACGAACACCGGCCGCTCGAGCCCCTCGGCCAACCTGAGTTCGTCCTCCGCGCCGAGATCCCTCCCCCACGTGATGTCGGAGCCGAGGGCCTGGAGCTTCGCGACGGCGTCGGTGTACATGAGGCGGTGGAACGGCGGCGTCACCGACTCCAGCGGCCGCGTGTCGCGCTCCAGCTCGGCCAGCTCCGCCTTGCGCCGGTCGAGCACCCGCGCCACGATGTACGAGACGAACTCCTCCTGGAGCCGCATGTTGTCGTGGGTGTCCGCGAACGCGACCTCGGGCTCCACCATCCAGAACTCGGTGAGGTGGCGGCGGGTCTTGGACTTCTCCGCGCGGAAGGTCGGTCCGAAGCAGTACACCCGCCCCAGCGCCGCGCACGCGGCCTCGAGGTAGAGCTGGCCGGTCTGCGCGAGATACGCCGTGCCGAGGTCGAAGTACTCGGTCGCGAACAGGGTGCCGGCCGACTCGCCGATGCTCCCCGAGAGGATCGGCGTGTCCACGAGAATGAAGTCCCGCGCGTGAAAGAAGTCGCGGATCGCCTGCACCACCTCGTGGCGCACCCGCGCGATGGCCACCTGCCGGCGGCTGCGCAGCCACAGATGGCGGTGCTCCATGAGGAAGGCGGTGCCGTGCTCCTTCGGGGTGATGGGGAAGTCGGTGCTCGGCCCCAGCACCGCGAGGCCAGTCACCGTCAACTCCACACCGCCGGGCGAGCGCGCGTCCGCACGCACGGTCCCTTCCAGCCGCACGCACGTCTCCTGGGTCAGCGCCCCGAAGCGCTCCCAGGTCTCCGGTCCGACATCGTTCCGGGCGAGCACCCCCTGCACCACGCCCGAGCCGTCGCGCACGACGACGAAGGCGATCTTCCCGGACGAGCGCGTGGTGGTCACCCAGCCGTGAACGGCCACGGCCTGGCCGACGTGCTGCGGAAGCTCCGCGATCCAGTGGCGGGTCATGGTCCGGGAATTCTCGCCGGGATGCTGCTCGTAATCAACGCGTGTGCGGGCGGCTCGCGTCCGGGACCGGTCATGCAGGAGCGTGCCTGGCCGGCCTACCTCGGGTCCGAGCGCCGCGCCGGGACCCTCTCGGGGCCGGTCGCGGGCGATCCGGTTCCCGTCTGGCGCTCCGTCATCGCGCGCGGGGTGACCGGCGGCCCGGCGGTGGCCGAGGCGGTCCTCGCGCTCGCGCAGACCGACCGCCACGTCGCGCTCCTGGACCGGACCACCGGCGAGGTCCTGTGGCGCCGCCGGCTCCCGTTCCCGATCGGCGCTGGGCCGCTGCTCGCC
>CAYLJK010000356.1:0-2981 GCA_964383975.1 uncultured Gemmatimonadales bacterium
CGGCGTGACAGCCGACAACGTGGTGAACGCGGCGGGCCTGGACGCGGACACGGTGGCGGCCGCCGCCGGGTTCGACGTTGTGGCGTGCGGGTACCGGCAGCGCTATGCGCGGGGCCACTACTTCCGGGTGGCCGCCGCCAGGAGCCACCTCGCCCGACATCTCATCTACCCGACGCCCGAGCAGGCCGGCCTCGGCATCCACGTCACACCTGATCTGGCCGGGTCCCTCCGCGTCGGCCCGGACGTGGAGTGGCTCTCGGGCCGGGAGCAGGACTACGCGGTGCGCGAGGAGCTGCGCGCGGCGTTCCACGCCTCGGTATCGCGCTACCTCGAGGGTCTGGAGGAGGACGACCTCGCGCCGGACCTGGCGGGGATCCGGCCCAAGCTCCAGGGGGAGGGCGAGCCGTTCCGCGACTTCGTGATCGCCGAGGAGTCCGAGCGGGGCATGCCGGGCTGGGTGAACCTGCTTGGCATCGAGTCGCCGGGGCTGACGTGCTGCCTGGAGATCGGGGCGCGGGTGGCGGCGCTCGTACCGGCGGCTCGAGGCTCAACGGCTCCTCGCTAGCACGCTTTCGTACACATCCACGACCTGGGCCGCTGCCCGCTCCCACGTGAACAGCGTGGCTCGGGCGCTCGCCTTCTCGCGGAGCTCGCTGGCCAGCTCGGGCCGCGCCGCCAGCACCCGCAGGTGGGCCGCCAACACCTCCGGACGGTCTGGGGGGAAGGTGAGGCCGGCGTCCCCCGCGACTTCCGGGAGGGCCGCGGCGTGTGCGACGATGCTCGGCGTGCCGCAGTGCATCGCCTCGACGATGGGCAGGCCGAAGCCCTCGACCCAGGACGGGATCACCGTGGCGACGGCGCCCGTGTACGCCGCCGCGAGCTCGGTGTCGGACAGCGGACCCAGCATCCGCACATCGGCGCCGACGCCCCGGGCCGCCGCAGCCGTGTGGAGGCGCCCCCCCGATACCGCGTCGCTCCCGACGAACACCAGCAGGGGGCGGGCCTCGCATGGGAGCATGGCCGCGGCGGCGAGCAGCGCATCCACGTTCTTCCTCGCCTCGTGGCCGCCCACGTGAACGACGAACGGCCGGTCAATGCGGTGCGCGGTGCGGAAGCGCACCAGGTCGGCCTCCGTGGCGGGGCGCAGGTCGGATCCCTCGACAGTCACCGCGATGCGGTCCGGCGGCACGTGGAGGTGTCGCCGGATGCTCTCCGCGGACCATGCGGAGACCGTGAGGATGCGGGCGGCACGGCGCACGGCCAGCCATTCCTCCGCGACGTGGCGAAGATCGCGTCGAACGGGCGCCTCGCGCGGCAGCTCGCGATCGGCCAGGTCGTGGATGGTGCAGACGCATGGCACCGTGGCGAGCGCGGGGAATCCCCAGTGCGCGGGAGCGTGGAACAGGTCGATCGAGCGGCGGCGCAGCTCCGCCGGCAACCATACGTGCTGCCAGACGTACGTCGGTCGTCGCACGTGGATCACGCACTCGAGATGGCCGACATCATGGACCGGGTGGATGGGGGCGTCGCAGAACAGGACCGGCTCGACGCCCGCGATTCGCGCCAGTGCGCGAACGAGCCCGGCCGTGTACCGGCTGAACCCCCTCGGGTACGGACCGCACAGCGCCCGCGCGTTGAAGCCGATTCGCAGCATCGCGTCCTCGACGCTGAGGGACCCGACCGGTCGCTGATCGTCGGAAGGCTACGCACTGCTGGCGACGGACGGCAAGACGCCTTACGATGAACGGCCGTGGGCTACTCGCCGCTCGAGCTCTGTCCCCTCGTCCTCCCGCTCGTAGCCGGGCGGCGGATCCTCGACCTCGGCTGTGGGCTGGGACAGTGGGGCTTCCTGCTCCGCTCCCGCTGCGACCCCAACGATCCGGCTGGCCCGCCGCAGGTCACCGGGGTGGACGCGCACGAGGCCAGCGTGCGGTTCTGCTCCGGGCTGGGCGTCTACGCCGACCTGCACGCGAGCGACGCCGTGGAGTTCCTTGAGGGCCAGCCGCCCGCCGCCTTCGACACGGTCCTCGCGATCGAGCTCATCGAGCACCTGGAGCGCGGTCGCGGGGCCCTTCTGCTGGACGGGATCGTGCGCGTGGCCGCCCAGGTGGCCATCGTCTCCACGCCGAACTGGGAGTCGTTCCGGCCCGGGGCGGCGACGGCCGCCGGCTACAACCCCTACGAACATCACCTTTCGCGGTGGACGCCGAAGGACTTCAGAAGCAAGGGCTTCACGGTCGTCGGCGTCGGGCATCGCTTGCGCATGTGGCCGATCCGTGGCGTGATTCGGCTGCTGGATCTGCTGCCGGTGCTGGACGGAGCCCTGGCCGGCGCCGCGCGACAGGCACCGGCGCTCGGGCGCCATCTGCTCGCGTATCGGCGTGCTTGAAGGGGGGATCGAGCGCCGCGCCGCCGTAATGGCCACCGTGACGGTCGCGCGGCAGGTGGTCGGCGTGCCGTTGAGCCTGCTCTCCGCCCTCGCCCTGGCCCGCCTCTACCAGCCGGCAGACGTGGGACGGTTCGGCTTCCTCGCGTTTCTGGCCTCGATCCCCGCAGCCCTGGGCGACCTCGGGATTTCGGCTGCGGTGGTCCGTTCGAGGTACGATCCGGCGCCCGACCTCCTTGCCGCAGCGTCGCGCTTCCATGTGATGCTGGCCATCGCGGCGCTGCCGCCGGTACTCGTCGCAACCGCGTTGATCGGGGCGACGATAACGGGCGACGTGTGGCTGCTGGTCCTGTTGTATGTGCCGACCATGATGGCCGGTCTCGCGCTGCCGGCCAACGTGCTCAGCGCGCGCCGCTTGGACCTCGCGCGCGTGGCGTGGGTGGACCTCGGCGGACAGGTCGCCTACGCGATGCTGCTGCTCGGTTTCGGCCTCCGGCACCTGGGTCTCACGGGACTCGTCTCCGCGTCTGCCCTCGCGCAAGTCGCACGGCTCTGCGCGCTGTGCTGGCTCTATCCACCGATCCTGTCCAGGGCC
>CAYLJK010000357.1:0-2976 GCA_964383975.1 uncultured Gemmatimonadales bacterium
CCTCGCGTTTTCGCTTCTGGGGGGGGGGGGGGGGGGGGGGCCCCCCTCGATCATGGAACCCCACCCGCCCGCTTCACTCTCCCCTCTCCTCTCTCCCCTCTCTCCCCTAGATTCCTCCCCCAATGTCCCGGCACACCTTCCCCGTCACCGGCATGACCTGCGCCGCCTGCGTCTCCCGCGTCCAGCGCGGGCTCGAGGGCGCACCGGGGGTGCGGGAGGCCGTCGTCAACCTCGCGACGCACAACGCCACGGTGGAGATCGAGGGCGCGCTCCTCCCCGACGCACTCGTGGCGGCGGTGCGGGAGGCGGGCTACGACGTCGGCCAGGACACCTGGACCGTCGCGGTCGAGGGGCTCCGCTTCGTCCCCGACCCGTCGCGCCTGGAGGCGGCGCTGCGGTCCGTCTCCGGCGTCTCGGCGGCCGTGGCGAACCCCGCGGCCGAGACGGTGCGGGTGACGGGCGTGCCGGGGCTCGTCACCGCCGCCGCGATCGAGGAGGCCGTGCGGCGCTCCGGCTTCACGCCCGCCGTCCCCGTGGCGGAGGCGGACCCGCTGGAGCGGGACCGGCTGCGCGAGGAACGCGAGGTGCGCGCCCTCCGCGCCCGCGCCGCCGTGGCGCTCGCCGTCGCCGTGATCGCCATGGTCGCGAGCATGCCGCTCATGCGCGCGCACGCGACCGGCTCGGCGGACCTGCTGACCCGGGTCCTGCTGCCGCTCGACCACACGCTCCACCGGGCGCTGCCGTGGCTCTACGCCCTGCCGGCCTCCACGCTGCGGTTCGCCCTGTTCGTCCTCACGCTCCCCGTGGTGGGGTGGTGCGCGCAGGCGATCTACGTCGCCGCGTGGCGCGGCGCGCGGCACCGCACGGCGGACATGAACACGCTGATCGCCGTCGGCACCGGCGCGGCCATGCTCTACTCGACCGTCGCCACGTTCGTCCCCGGCGTCTTCGTCTCCGCGGGCCTCCCGCCGGACGTGTACTACGAGGCGGTCGCGGCGATCATCGCGCTCGTGCTCGTGGGACGGCTCCTGGAGGCGCGTTCGCGCGGCCGCACCGGCGAGGCGCTGCGCCGTCTCCTCCGGCTCGGCGCCGCGACCGCGCGCGTCGTGCGGGACGGCGACGAGATCGAGGTCCCCGCCGCCGAGGTCGTCGTCGGGGACGTGGTGCGCGTCCGGCCCGGCGAACGCATCCCGGTGGACGGGCGGGTGACGACCGGGCGCTCGACCGTGGACGAGTCCATGCTGACCGGCGAACCGGTGCCCGTGATGAAGGACGTCGGCGACGAGGTCTTCGGCGGCACCCTCAACACCACGGGCGCGTTCACCATGGAGGCGCTGCGCGTCGGGCGGGACACGGCGCTCGCGCAGATCGTGCGGCTGGTGGAGGAGGCGCAGGGGAGCCGCGCCCCCGTCCAGCGGCTCGCGGACCGCATCGCGGCCGTCTTCGTCCCGGCCGTCATCGCCGTCGCGCTCGTCGCGTTCGCCGTGTGGTTCGCGGTCGGACCCGAGCCCGCCGCGCTGTACGCGACCGTCGCCTTCGTCACCGTGCTGATCATCGCCTGCCCGTGCGCGATGGGGCTGGCCACGCCGACGGCGATCATGGTCGGGACCGGCCGCGGGGCGGAGCAGGGGATCCTCGTGAAGGGCGGCTCCGCCCTCGAGGCGGCGGCGCAGGTGGACACCGTCGTCCTCGACAAGACCGGGACGGTGACCGAGGGGCGCCCGGCCGTCACCGAGATCCTGACGGCCCCGGCCGCCGCGGGCGACCCGGCGTGGGACGAGGCCGCGGTGATGACCGCCGCCGCGGCGGTCGAGCGGCACTCCGAGCATCCGCTCGCGGCCGCGATCGTGCGTGAGGCCGAGGTCATGGGTATCGCCGTGCCGGAGGCGGAGAGCTTCCTGGCGCACGAGGGCCGCGGGGCGACCGCGCTCGTGGAGGGCCGGGCGGTCACGGTGGGCAGCGCCGCGTTCCTCATTGAGCGCGGGGTGGATGTGGGGCCCTTCACGGACGCCATCGACACCCTCGCCGCGAAGGCGCGCACGCCGGTGCTCGTCGCCGTGGACGGGAAGCCGGTCGGCCTCCTCGGCCTTGCCGACCCCATCAAGCCGTCGGCGATCGGCGCGGTGCGCCAGCTGCACAAGCTCGGCTTGCGCCTGCTGCTCGTCACGGGTGACGTCCGCAAGGCCGCCATCGCCGTGGCGGGCGAGGTCGGCATTGACGAGGTCGAGTCGCAGATGCTCCCGGCCGGGAAGGTCGAGGTCGTGCGGCGGCTTCAGCGCGGGGGCCGGCGCGTGGCGATGGTCGGCGACGGGATCAACGACGCCCCGGCGCTCGCCGCGGCGGACGTCGGCATCGCCATCGGCACCGGCACCGACGTGGCGATCGAGGCCGGCGACATCCTGCTCATGCAGGGGGACCTCCGGACCCTCGTCGCGTCGCTGGAGCTGGCGCGCCGTACCCTGCGCACCATCCGCCAGAACCTCTTCTGGGCGTTCGCGTACAACGTCGTCGGCATTCCGGTGGCCGCCGGTGTGCTGTACCCCGTCCTCGGGATCCTGCTCTCACCGGTCTTCGCGAGCGCCGCGATGGCGCTCTCGTCCGTCACCGTGGTCACCAACAGCCTGCGGCTGCGGCGCTTCCGCCCGTCGCTCGCCGCCTGACCGGAGCCGCTGCGCCATGCAGTACTTCCACCGTGCCCACATCACCGCCGACCAAGCGCTCGGCTTCGCCGCCGAGTTCTTCGGGCGCCGCGGCTTCACCGCCGGCGCCGCCACGCCGGAGACGGCGTCGTACACCGACCGCCGCGGCACCATCCGCGTCCGCGTCGAGGTCGAGGGCGGCCACTACACCCGCGTCACCGCCGCGACGGACGACGTCGGCGAGTCGGAGCTGGACAGGGTGGCGAAGCGGTTCCTCGCCGAGCTGCACCGCGTGGAAGAGCCGCGGCACGAAGTGCGGGGAGCGTACTAGCGAATC
>CAYLJK010000358.1:0-2946 GCA_964383975.1 uncultured Gemmatimonadales bacterium
TCGCCGTCCGCCAGAAGCTGGTCCTCGCGACGCTCGTTGGGCTCTTCCTCGGCGCGCTCGCTGCGTTCCTGCTCGAGTACCTCGACCAGTCCATTCGCTCCACGGGGGACGTCGAGCGCGCCCTCGGTGTCCCGCTCCTCGGGCTCGTTCCGTACGAGGACGCGATGGTCGTCGGCGGGCCCCACCACCGGGCGCTGCCGCTCGTTTCCCTGCACAGCCCGGACGACCCGGCGAGCGAGGCGTACCGCGCGCTGCGCACCAACGTGACCTTCGTGCGCAGCGGCGAGCAGCCCGTCCGGAGCCTCGTCGTCACGAGCCCCGGGCCGAGCGAGGGGAAGAGCACCACCGCCGCGAACCTCGCCATCACGCTCGCGCAGCAGGGCGCGCGCACGCTGCTCGTGGACGCCGACCTGCGCCGGCCGCACGTGCACCGCGCGTTCAACCTCGTCCAGGAGCCCGGGCTCTCCGACCTGCTGGTCGGACGGGTGCAGCTCCGCGAGGCGGTGCGCCCCGGCGTCGCCCCCAACCTCGACATCCTCCCCGCGGGGGCGCTGCCGCCCAACCCGAGCGAGCTGCTCGGCTCGGAGGCGATGCGCCGGCTCCTCGCCGAGCTGCACGGGCGCTACGACATGGTGGTGTGCGATTCCCCGCCGACCCTGCCCGTCACCGACGCGACGGTCCTCGGTGCGGCGGCCGACGGCGTGATCCTGGTGATCCGCTCGGGGGAGACGGAGGAGGCGGCCGCGCAGCGCGCCCTCGAGCAGCTCCAGCGCCTCCAGGTGCGGGTCGCGGGCACGGTGCTGAACGGCGTCGCCAGGCGGCGCGATCGCTACTACAACCACTACTACTACCGGTACGACCGCGGCGCGAACGGCGGAGGTCTCCGCCGCCGCCTCGCGAAGATCCTCTAGCGCTTCGCCTCGGCCGACTCCAGCCGCAGCGTCGCCACGCTCGCGCCGTGCGGACCGCTCAGCGGGAGCGGCCACAGCTCCCCGCGCGCCCAGCGCGCCGCCTGGTCGCGGTAGCGGCGCGACAGCGGATGCCCCGTCTGCCCCGTCGTGAGGATCACCCCGGCCCGGTCCATCGCAGCGAGGTCCACGACCTGGCGGAACGACGGCCCGAACCCGTTCACGAACGGCGGCGCGTCGCCCCCGAAGTCGGCGACGTTCACCGTGTGCGAGGAGCCGCCCCGCGGCGCGGGGCCCACGTTGAGGCGCAGCAGCCGCGCCAGCGGCCCCGCCGCACCCAGCGCATGGTCGGACCGCATGACATGGATCTCGCCCCACCGCCTCGTCCCGACCGCCTCCAGCGCCTCGCGCATCGCTCGCCGTGAGAGCGCGGTGAGGTCCTCGCGCGCCGGCGTCGTCCGGTCGTCGAACCACGGGCTGGCCCCGGCGCGCAGCCACGCCTCCAGCACCGAGCCGCTGCGCAGCCCTACCTCGTCCGCGAAGGTGAGCCGCCGCAGCGCCCGATACCACGTCCAGAAGAGGGCCGGTTCCCGCCGGTCGGCGCCTGCGGTGCCGTCCCAGGCGCGCAGCAGCGCCGCCTCCTCGTCCGCGCCGACCGCCGCCGCGGCCTCCGCCGCGAGGGTGCGCGCCCACGCGGCGAACAGGTCGAGCGTGTCCATCTGCATGCGCCGCACCGCCTCCGCATCGAGCGTCGCACCCGCCAGGATCATCGCGCGGATGCGCGCGGCGCGGTGCGGCGGCGCGAAGTTCGCGCTCAGGAGGTGCGGGTACTCGGGGCCGATCACCCGGTTGTTCGCCGTGACGAGGAAGCCCTCCGGCGGGTTGAACGCCCGTGGCAGCTCGTCGGCGTCGAGGAACCGCTCCCAGCGACCCTCGCCGGTCCATCCCGGCGTCGGCAGCAGCCCGACCCCACTGCGCCGCACCGGGATCCGCCCGCTCGCGGCGTAGCCGATGTTCCCGTCCACGTCGGCGTACACCCAGTTCTGCTCGGGCGACCTGAAGCCGCTCACCGCGGCGAGAAACCCGTCCCAGTCCTGCGCCCGGTCCACACCCAGCATCGCCGTCAGCTCGTCCGACGGCTCGTGGCCGTTCCAGCGCAGCGCGAGGACGCGCACCTCGCCGGCGTCGGCGGACGGGTCCGGCGGCGGCTCGGTGCCGAGCACCGGCCCGCTCGGCGTGCGCCGCCGCACGAACGGCACGGCCGCCCGCCCGCGCACGCGGATGCTCTCGGTGACCGCTTCGACCGGCGCCCACCCCGCCGGCGTGAGCACGCGGCTGGAGTCGGCGCTCAGCCGCTCGATCACGTAGTCCACGTCGTCGGCCTCGATGTTGGTGAGGCCCCACGCGATGCGGGCGTTGCGGCCGATGATGACGGCGGGAAGCCCGGGGATGGTGGCGCCCGCCACGGTGAAGCCGGGACTCCGGATCGCGGCGAGGTACCAGAGCGACGGGGCGCGCAGGGTGAGGTGCGGGTCGTTGGCGAGGATCGGCTTCCCGGACCGTGAGCGCGCCGGCCCAACCACCCACGAGTTCGAGCCGCGCCTCATCGCCGCGGCGCCGAGGAGGTCCGCGGCGAGCGGCGGGATCGCCGGGACCTCGCCCGCCGTGAGCAGCGCCGAGGGGATGGCGCCGCGCGACCTCCGCGGAGCCGGTCCGCGTCGCCACGTCGCAACTCCCGGCGGCAGGATCACGACCCCCGACTCCGGCTCCACGGGGAACAGCTCCAGCACCCGCTCCGGTCCGACCTGCGCCGCGGCCCGGGCCAGCGCCAGCTCCATCCCGGCGTTCACCAGGTCCCACGCCATCAGCCGCGTCACCAGGGCCGGGTGCTCCGCGCGCCACGGCTCCGGCCGGAACCGCAGCACCTGGAACTCCGGCGGCAGCGGGCGCCCCGGCGCCGCGATCCAGGCGTTCACCCCTGCCACGTACGCGTCGAGCAGCGCCCGCGACGACGGCTCCATCATCGCCAGCATCCCGG
>CAYLJK010000359.1:0-2944 GCA_964383975.1 uncultured Gemmatimonadales bacterium
GGGCTACGGCATGACCGCCGCGGCCGACGGGCGGTGGTTCGCCTGGCTCTCGCAAGACCGCGCGGGTTTCGAGGCGGACCGCTGGCGGCTGATGGTCCGCGACCGCCGCACCGGGCAGACCCGGGAGCTGACGCGGAACTGGGACTACCCGATCGGCGAGTTCGCCTTCCAGCCCGGCACCGCGGACGTCATCGCCGTCGCCGAGCAGCGGCAGCGGCACATCGTGGTGCACATCGTCGGCGCCACCGGCGAGGTGCACGAGGTCCTGACGGACATGAACCCGACGGCGATGTCGCTGGCCGCCACCACGGTGCCAAACCTCGCGTTCGTCAGCGACGCCGCCGACAAGCCGCCCCAGATCTTCGCCTGGACGGTGGGTCAGCGCCAGGCGCCGCGCCAGCTCACACGCCTCAACGCCGAGCGGCTGGCCGCCATCGCGATGAACCCCGCGCGCACCATCGGCTGGATCGGCGCGGACCACGACTCGATCTTCGGGCTGCTCGTCACCCCGCCGAACTTCGACGCCGCGCGGCGCTACCCGCTTGTCGTGCTCATCCACGGGGGGCCGCAGGGCGCCTGGCACGACAACTTCCACGGCCGCTGGAACGCGCAGCTCTTCGCCGCGCCCGGCTACGTGGTGTTCATGCCCAACCCGCGTGGCTCCACGGGCTTCGGCCAGCGCATCACCGACGAGATCAGCCGCGACTGGGGCGGCCGCGTGTTCGAGGACATCATGAGGGGGGTGGACGCCGTCGCGCGGCTCCCGTTCGTGGACTCCACGCGGATGGCCGCGGCCGGCGGCTCGTACGGCGGATACATGGTCAACTGGATCAACGGCCACACCACCCGCTTCAAGGCGCTCATCAGCCACGCGGGGGTGTTCAACCTGGAGGCGATGTACGGCGCCACGGAGGAGCTGTGGTTCCCCGAGTGGGAGTTCGGCGGCGCGTACTGGTTCGACCGGACCGATTACGAGCGCTGGTCCCCGCACCGCTCCGTGCGCAACTTCCGCACCCCGACCCTCGTCATCCACGGCGCGCTTGACTACCGTGTGCCGGACACGGAGGGGATGCAGATGTTCACCACCCTCCAGCGCCAGGGCGTCCCGTCCCGGTTCCTGTATTTCCCCGACGAGGGGCACTGGATCGCACGGCCCGCCAATCAGCGGGTGTGGTGGGGCGCGGTCCAGGAGTGGATGGCGGAGTACCTCAGGTGAGAGGTGATGGGTGATAGGTGATTAGGTGAGAAGTGCTGGGAGATAGGGGTGGGTGATGCGTCCCAACTAGCCCATCACTCATCCCCCATCTCCCACCACCTGATCACCCATCACCCATCGCCTCCGACCCATCCCGCCTCGATGCCACTGGCCTCGCTCCTCCCCTACTTCCGGCGCTACCGAGTGCCCGTGGCACTCGGGCTCGCCTGCGTCATCCTCGGCAACGTCTTCCAGCTCGCCGGGCCGCAGTTCCTGCGCCGCGGCATTGACGCCGTCACGGCGGGTGTGGGGATGGAGCGCATCCTGCTCCTCGCCCTCGGCCTGCTCGCGGCCGCGGTGCTCACCGGCGTGGTGCGATACGTCATGCGCATCCAGCTCAACGGGGTGAGCCGCCGCGTCGAGTACGACCTGCGCAACGACCTCTACGCCCACCTCCAGCGGCTCGACACGGCGTTCTACCAGCGCACGCCGACCGGCGACCTGATGGCGCTCTCGACCAACGACCTCGCGGCCGTCCGCATGGTCGCCGGGCCCGCCATCATGTACGCCGTCGAGACAACGACGCGCATCGCCATGGCCCTGCCGCTGATGGTCGGCATTGACGCCCGTCTCACGCTCTTCGTCCTCATCCCGATGCTCGGCGTCCCGGCGGTCATCATCGTGATGGGGCCGATTCTCGAGCGGCGCTTCGCGGCGGTCCAGGAGCACTTCGCCACCCTCACCACCGCCGCCCAGGAGAACCTCGCGGGCGTGCGCGTGGTGCGGGCGTACCGGCAGGAGGCGGCCCAGCTGGCCCGGTTCCGCGACCTGAGCGATGCGTACATCCGCCGCAACATGCTGCTGGCGCGGAGCTGGGGGTTGCTCTTCCCGCTCATCACCCTCATCGCCGGCGGCGCGCTCGCCCTCACGCTCTGGGTGGGCGGCGGCCTGGTGATGCGCGGCACCGTCACCCTCGGCGACTACGTCGCGTTCGCGACCTACCTCGTGATGCTGTCGTGGCCGATGATCGGCCTCGGCTGGGTGGTGAACCTCGTCCAGCGTGGCAGCGCCTCGATGGCCCGCATCCGCCGCATCATGGATGAGGTGCCCGTCATCGCCGACCCCGCCGAGCCACGGACGCTCCCGGACGGCGGCCGCGCGCGCGGCCTGGAGTTCCGCGGCGTCGGCTTCCGCTACCCGTCGCGCCGCCCCGGCGACGGCGAGGGCCGCGGCTGGGCGCTCCGCGATATCAGCTTCACCGTCCCGGCGGGGAGCTGGGCCGCCATCGTCGGCGCCACCGGCGCCGGGAAGAGCACGCTCGCGCACCTCATCCCGCGCCTCACCGACCCGACCGAGGGGACGGTGCTCCTCGACGGCGTCCCGCTGCGCGCGCTGCGGCTCGCCGACCTGCGCGCCGTCGTCGGCTTCGTCCCGCAGGACACCTTCCTCTTCTCGCAGACCATCGCCGAGAACATCGGCCTCGGCGCGGTGGAGGAACCGGCCATCGAGGCCGCGGCGCGGGTGGCGCAGTTCGATTCCACCGTGCGCGGCTTCCCCGACGGCTACGCCACCATGCTCGGCGAGCGCGGGATCAACCTCTCCGGCGGCCAGCAACAGCGCGCCGCCATCGCCCGCGCGCTGGCCAACGACCCGCCGCTGCTGGTGGCCGACGAACCCACCGGCAACCTCGACTCGGCCACCGCCACAGCCGTCTTTCGCCTCTTCGAGCGCCTGGCCGCAGAGGGCAAG
>CAYLJK010000360.1:0-2922 GCA_964383975.1 uncultured Gemmatimonadales bacterium
CGTGAGGAGGATGCGCCACTGCGCAAAGTCCTCCCCCTTGAGGAGGCCCAGCACCAGCAACTCGCCGTCCGGATAGGCGGCCCCGATCTCGGCCCCCATCTCCCGCACGCGGCGCGCGATCTCGTCCGGCTGGTAGACGATCCGCGACACCGTGCGGCCGCTCATCAGGTGCGCCACGTCAGCGGGCAGCAGCATCGATCCTCACGGCTCGCGTCCCCGGTGCCGGCAGCGCCGCCGCCGCGCGGCAGATCCCGGGCACCCACAGCACCTCGTCGCCCCGCACCAGCACCGGCCGCCGCTCCCGCTCCACGCGCGGGACGCGCGCTTCCATCAGGAGCCGGCTCACCGTCCGCCGCCCGGCACCGCCGAGCGGCGCAACGCGGTCGCCGCGCCGCGGCGCCCGCACGGCCAGCGGGCCTGGGGTGACCCAGGTGGTCCACCCGGTCCGCGCCAGCTGCGCCGGCGCCTCGTCCGGGGACCACTCGAAGCGCCAACCCGCCGCCTCGCGGCTGCCGCGCTCTCCCACCAGGTCCGCCGGCTCGGGGAGCGGCTCCGCGCGGCTCACCACGAGCCGGTCGAACGCCGCCTCCGCCAGGAGCCCCTCGCCGAGGGCGAGCCGGCGTCCGCTCGCCGCCGCACCGGCGAAGAGGGCCGCCCGCGCGGCGGCCGCCGGACCCAGGCGCACCCCGGCGCGCCGGGCCGCAGCCCGTAAGATACGTCCTGCCAACCGATTCTCGTAGCCGCCCAGGACCTCTCGCGCCAGGCTGAAGGCGCCGTCCTCCGCCCGCACGTCGAGGCCGGGGAGCCGGTCGAGCACGGCGTCCCATGCGGCCGCCTCATCGGCGGCATGCGCAGCGACGGCGAGCAGCGCCGCACGCGCCGCGCCGCCGGTGCGCTCGTCGAGCAGCGGCCGCAGCACCGTCCGCACCCATGAGCGCATGTGGCGCACATCCCGGTTGGCCGGATCATCGAAGACCGGCAGCCCCGCCGCCGCGGCGTGGGCGGCCAGCTCTGCCCGCGTGAACGGGAGCAGCGGCCGCACCAGTCCACCCGGGCCGCGCTCCGGGATGCCCCCGAGGCCCGCCGGGGCGCTCCCGCGCAGCAGCCGCAACAGGACCGTCTCGACCTGGTCGTCCGCATGGTGCGCCGTCGCCAGCCACGCCGCCCCGCGCTCACGCTGGACCGCGCGGAAGAAGCGGTAGCGGGCCGCGCGCGCGCGGGTCTCCCCCGTTCCCGGCCCGAGGGCGAGCTGCCCGACGACCGGCTCGAGCCCGTACCGCTCCTGCGCGGTCGCGGCCACCGTCGCCGCCACGCGACCGCTCCCGGGATGGATGCCGTGGTCGGCGTGCACCACGATCAACTCCAGCCGCCGCTCCGGTGCGACGGCGGCCGCGAGGTCGAGCAGCGCGAACGAGTCGGCTCCCCCAGAGACGCCGAGCAGCACGCGGGCGGGACCGGCGAGGAGGTCCGCCTCGTGCAGGTGCGTCCGGAACCGCTCTGGGAGCGGGGCGAGGTTCACGCCCGAAAGCTACATTCCCCTGCGCCATGCGCCTCCTCGTTCCACTCCTGCTCGCGGCCGCCGTCGGCTGCGGCGGCGACCGTGCGCCGGCACGCGGCGGCATTGGCGGCGCCGGCCCCGCGGTGGACCCCGGCAGCGTCCCGGGCCGGGGGGCGCTGGAGCTGTGGCAGTTGCGCGGGGGCGTCACGCTCGGGGCGTGGGCGACGGCCCACCCAGAGGAGTCCATCGCGGGCGAGGACACGAGCCGCGAAGCCGAGCACCTGGGCGAGTGGTGCGCCGTGAGCAGCCGCGCGTGGACCCTCGGCCCGCGCACCCTGGAGCGGCGTGCCTACTTCTATCCGCCGGCACCGGCGGCGGACCTCGCCCTCCCGGACTCCGCGCCCGACCTCATCCGCTCCTGCACGCTGGGGCTCGTGTGGGTGAGCGTCCCGGCGCCCGACTCCGCGGCGGGCACCAGGCTCGCGGACTCGGTGCGCTCGCAGGTGGCGGCGGTCTTCCCGGCGGAGTCCACGGCGGCGGTGTCGTTCTGGGGTTCCGCGTACTGGACGAGGGTGGGGCGCTTCCGGCGGGACAGCGTGGCCGTGGTGACCGCGTTCGCGACGCCACCGACCGCCCCCGGCGACAGCGGCGCGCGGGGCCGGCGCGTGATTGCGTTCGCGTACCTCCCGTCCGCGGGGATCGCCGTGGATCCTGCGAGCGCGCCGGGCCCCGACCCCTACACGCCGGTGGACACCTTCCCGCTCGATTCCGCGGCGCGGTCATCGGGCCTCGATACCGCGCTGTGGCGGCCGCTGCGCGCGATCCTGCACCTGGCCGACCGGCCCGGCGCCGTGCCCGCCCCCGCCGATTCGCTGATCCGCCCGCTGCGACGCTGGCTGAACGCGGCCGCCGGAATGCCGGCGTCG
The DNA here is from genome assembly GCA_964383975.1 of uncultured Gemmatimonadales bacterium. Lineage (GTDB taxonomy): Bacteria > Gemmatimonadota > Gemmatimonadetes > Gemmatimonadales > JACORV01 > DASXPG01. Next base: position 2,425 of record CAYLJK010000360.1, read on the forward strand.
CGGCGCGCCGCCGCGCTGTACGTCGCGGACCAGGTGCTGGCGCGCACCCGGTGCCTGTTCCGGGCGTGCGCCATCGCCGACAGCGCGGCGCTCGCGCCGCTGCGCGCACTCGGCGCGACGTTCGGCTACTCGGCGCTCGGCGCCACCTGGGTCTACGAGCGCACCTGGCTGCTCCAGGCGCGCGCGCTGGACCGCGACAGCCCGCTCGGACAGCGGATCCTGCTGGAGCAGATGGCCCTCGCCTTCGACTACTCTGGGATGTGCCGCGAAGGGCCCGAAGGGTTCCGGCGTGTCATCGAGACGGGCGAGCGCTACCTGGAGCGGGTCCCCGACTCCCCGGTAGCCGCCGAGGTGCGCTGGTACCTCGGCGAGGCGTACCGCGACATCGTCGCGCTGGCCGGCGGCGCGCAGGCCTGGTACGCGGACGCCTCGCGCTACGCCGGCGAAGCGCCCGGCGCGCGGCGCCGCGCGGTGGAGCAGTACCGCGCCGCGATCCGC
>CAYLJK010000361.1:0-2894 GCA_964383975.1 uncultured Gemmatimonadales bacterium
CGCCACCCACGATGTCCTGCGGCCCGTTCTCCCCCGGCCACCAGTGGGCCAGTCCCGCCGGAGGCGCCACGCACACCGGCGCTTCGATCGTGACCGTCAGGTCGGTCGGGACGTAGTTCGGGTGCGTGACGGACGCGGTGCCGGCGGCGGCGACCCCGACCGCCTTGACGTAGAACACGGCGGTCGCGCTGGTGCCGTCCGGCACACGGATGCTGGTGATCGGGACGCCGCCGCTCCGGAACTCCAGGTTGGGGCTGGACGTGAGCGCGAAGGTCGTGTTGTACGCGTTGTCCACGATGGTGTACGGCGGGTTCACCGGGCGCACGCGCAGCGCCGCCGAGTCGCCGTAGGCCAGCGTCGCGGGCCAGCCCTCCACCAGCGTTCGCCCGGTGCCGACCCGGACCACCACGGTGTCCGGACCGTACCCGGGGGCGGTGACCGTCAGCGTGTCGTAACCCGGCGCCGCACCGATGACCCCGATCCCGCGGCTGGCGGTCCCCGCGGTGATGACCGCGGAACCGGGCGTGGAGGTCACGCCCGGGTTCGTGTGCGAGATGGTGACCGTGAGATTCGCCGCCACCGCGGCCGGCGTGCTGATGATCAGGGGGAACGCCTGACCGATGCCGGTCTCGCGATACGTGTCGCTGCGCGGGCCGCTGAACGGATCGCCGGCGACAAACAGCGAGAGCGACGGCAGGACCGTGAGAGTGACCGGGCTGCTGCGCACGCCGCCGATGCTCGCCGTGACATCGGTGCTGCCCACGGCGAGCGCCTGGATGGGCGGGGAGGTGGTCGAGCCGTTGGAGGCGACCATCGAGTAGCCCGGCGCGCCGACCGCGGCGACCGCCGGGGCACCGGACACCCAGTACACCCGCTGGCCCGTCGGGTAGTACGAGTACGTGTTGACGGTCGTGTAGCAGTAGGTCCGGTACGTCCAGTAGCCTCCCCACCAGCGGGAGACCCAGACGCGGATCGTGTAGCAGTACCGCGCGGGATACGACACGTACGCCCAGCTCCAGCCGGTGAAGGTGGTGCTCTGGCCGACGAACAGCGAGGTCGGGGACGGAGTCCCGGAGACGCTGTTCGGGCGGATGAGGATGGCGTAGGTGCTGAAGTGGCTTATGGGCGCGCTCACCGTGTTGTCGGTCGCGTTGACGACGCCGCCGGGCACCTCCTCCCAGCCGTCCTCGACCTGCGTGTACATCGCGACCGCGCCCGGCGGGACGCCCTCGGGGAGCCGGGTGGCGTCGAAACCGAGGGTCAGCGTGACCGGCGCGGAGAACGTGGTGCCGTCGGGCCCGAGCTCCACGGGTGCGGCCCACGGGCCCGTACCCTCGGGCGCGTCCGTCGCCAAGCCCACGTTGATGGTCGTCGGCGCCTCCAGCGCGCCGCCGGGGACTTCGAGCGCGACCAGTCCGTCGGCGGTGGCGAGGCTGGCACCGGAGGACCCCACGACCGCCGAGCCTCCCGCGGGCAGGACGGCGACCGCCCCCTCCTCGATGCGGAACTTCACGGGGAGCGTGCGGCCGTTGACCAGGCCGATGTACTCGTCCGTCTGCACGTTCCGCAGCTGGGAGCCGTTGCTCACCACGTCCACGTCGGCGAAGCCCAGCTCGACGGCGCCCACCAGCACGCGCAGGCGGTACGTCTTCACAGGATCGAGCGTGCAGGGCCCGTCCACACATTGGTCGGTGTGCCAGTTCACCACGTACTGCTGGCCGCCGGCGTCGAAGCGGATCGCCTCGGCGCCGCCTGAGTCATCGCGCGAGAACTGGGCGACGACCGCACCACAGGAGGGTGCGACCCACTCGCAGACCACGACCGTGGGCGACTGGGTGGAGTCGCTGGTCCCCGTGTACGTCGTCGCGGGCACCAGCGGCGGCCGGAAGTAGAAGTGGGGGTTGCCGCTGGAGTGCACGGCGTCCGAGATGGCGAACTGCGGGCCGCCCCCGGGCCCGGCCAGGCGGTCCCCCTGGCAGGAGAGCAGGGACACGCCCAACGCGGCGGCCAGGCCCAGGGTGAGGGACAGGTGGCGGCGTTGGGGGCGGGCCATGGCGTCCTCCGGGGTGGTGGGACTCGCGCTGATGCGACGAATGGCGTATTATCGGCCCCGGTATCCACCCGGAAATAGGTAGAAGTCCCTATGCGCCGTTCGGGCATGTGGCTGTCCGACGCGGGGCTGCGCCACCTGACGCGCGCCGCGGAAACCCTGCACGACCCGTTCGGCTTCGGCACGCTGGACGGGTGGCGCGCGGCGGTCAACGAGCGCCTGCGGGAGATCGTTCGCGCAGACCTCGGCATCTTCTTCGTCCGGCCCGGCCCGGAGGACGGAGCGGAACAGGAGCCCATCTTCAGCGGGGAGCTGTCAAGGGACCAGCGGGCGGACTTCGTGCGCTACGCGCTCTTCGACGCCGGGACCGATCGGGCCCTGGCGTTCGGGCTGAGCGTGGTGACGCAGCGCCGGTTGGTGGGGGATGCCTGGGATCTCTACCACGCCGACGCCGCCGTCAACGCCTTCTACCTCCCGAACCACGTCGGCGACTCCATCGGCTTCGTCCTCTGGGACCGCGAGGGCCGGAAGGAGGCCTCGGTGGAGCTGCACCGCGAGGACTTCGGGACGCCGCTCTTCGGTGAGGACGGCGAGGCCCGGCTGGCGCTCCTGCTGCCTGCCTTCCGGGCGGGGGTCGCGGCGATCCGCGCGGCGCAGGAGACGAGCCGCGGCGCGCAGGACATCCTCGATGCGGTGGACCAGCCGCTGGCGCTCGCCGACGCCCGGGGGCGGCTCACCATCCGGTCACGGGCGCTCGGCCGCCTGATCGAGGCGGACGCGGAGGGCGGGAAGGTCTGGTCTGCGCTGGGCAAGCTCGCATCCTCCCAGTCGGCGCTCTTCGAGG
>CAYLJK010000362.1:0-2883 GCA_964383975.1 uncultured Gemmatimonadales bacterium
ATGGCAAATCATTACTTTCGCGGTCCATGGGTCTCTTCCGGCGCTTTCTCGGCGGCACCCCCGCCCCGAACGAACCGATCAAGCCCCAGCGCCTGGATTACCTCAACGAGGCCCTCGCCCTTGAACGTCAGGGCGACTTCGACGCCGCGATCATCTCCTATCGCCTGGCCCTGCGGGATCACCCCAACGACCCGCGGATCCTCCAGAACCTCGCCATCGCCTTCAGCCGCACCGGGAAGCTCGAGGACGCGGTGCGCCACTACCGCCGCGCGCTGGAACTCGACCAGACCCTGGCCGGGGCGCACTACGGCCTCGCGTTCCTGCTCATCCGCAAGGGCGAGCACGAGGGCGCCGTCAAGCACCTGCGCGCCTTCCTCGACCACCAGCCGCGCGGCCAGGACGCGATGCGGTGGATCGAGCACGCCGAGGCGGCGCTCCGCGAGCTGACGCCGGGCCCGCCCCAGGCGGCCGCGGGGATGGAGGGCGCCTGACCTTCCGCCACGCCACGCACCTCGTGGCGTGGGCCCTTCTGGCGCTGCCGGCGTGCACGGGGCTCACCAGCGGGGAGAACGAGCCCGTCGCCATCGAGGTCATCGGCGCTCCCGACACCATCCTCGTCAACGACACGGTCCCCATCCACATCCGGGCGCTGAACCGCTCGGGCGATTCCATCCCGGACGCGCCGCTCCGGCTCTTCTCGCTCACCCCGGACACGCTCGGCGTGGACTCCGCGCGGCTGGCCGTCATCGGGCTCGCCCCTGGCCCGGGGTGGGCGGTGGCCGCCGTGGCGCGGCTTTCGTCCGACTCCTTCCGCATCATCGTTCGCGCACCGTAGAATAGGGGGCCGCCGGCCCCTTCCGCCGGCCGCTCCAGACCATGCTCGCGAGGTGGACCATGGCTGCCGCCTACACCCCCGGCACGCTCACGCAGCTGCTCTTCGACTCCGTCGAGAAGTTCGGTCACAAGCCGGCCGCGATGCGCTACAAGGCGGGCGGCGCCTGGCACGACATCCCCCACGCCGAGCTGCTGAAGCGGGTCCGGCAGTTCGGGCTCGCCCTGAGGCGCCTCGGCGTGCAGCGCGGGGACCGGGTCGCCATCCTCTCGGAGAACCGGCCCGAGTGGGCGATCGCCGACTACGCCTGCCTGTGCATCGGCGCCGTGGATGTGCCCATCTACCCGACGCTCCCGGCCCCCCAGATCCGCTACATCCTGAAGGACGCGGGGACCAAGGCCATCTGCGTCTCGACGGCCGAGCAGCTGGCGAAGATCCTGGAGATCCGCGGCGAGCTGCCCGCGCTCCAGCACGTCATCGCCTTCGAGCCCGCGGCGACGGGGCCGGGCGTCATCGCGCTCGCCGACCACTACGCGTCGGGCGCGGCGGCCGACGCCGCCGGCGAGGGGGCGCGCTTCAGGGAGGAGGCGCTCCAGGTCAAGCCGGACGACCTGGCGACGATCATCTACACCTCGGGGACCACGGGGGACCCCAAGGGCGTGATGCTCACGCACGACAACATCTACTCGAACGTCGCGACGGCGATGCCGACCGTCCCCATCGGCGCGACCGACTCGACCCTCTCGTTCCTGCCGCTCTCGCACATCTTCGAGCGGATGGCGGGCCACTACGCGACCATGGGCGCCGGCACCACGATCAACTACGCCGAGAGCCTCGACCTCCTGGTGCAGAACCTCGGCGAGGTGAAGCCCACCATCGTGATGTCGGTCCCGCGGGTGTACGAGAAGGTGTATGCGCGGGCGCTGGAGAACGCGCTCGCCTCGCCGCTGAAGAAGAGGATCTTCTTCTGGGCCAAGCGGAACGGCGAGGCGTGGGCGGATTTCACGCTCGCCGGGAAGACGCCGCCCGCGGCCCTGCGCCTCAAGTGCGCGATCGGCAAGAAGCTCGTCTTCTCGAAGCTGGCGCAGCGGGTCGGCGGGCGGGTGCGGTTCTTCGTCTCCGGCGCGGCACCGCTCCCGGCGGATATCGCCAAGTTCTTCTTCGCGGCCGGACTGCCGGTCTACGAGGGGTACGGCCTCACCGAGACCTCGCCCGTCATCTCCGTGAACAACCCGCGGAAGGTGCGGCTCGGCACCGTCGGCCCGGTCATCCCGGGCACGCAAGTGCGGATCGCCGAGGACGGCGAGATCCTCGTGAAGGGCCCGGGGGTCATGAAGGGGTACTACAACAAACCCGAGGCCACGGCCGAGGTGATGGACGCCGACGGGTGGTTCCACACCGGCGACATCGGGACCCTCGAGGACGGCTTCCTGAAGATCACCGACCGCAAGAAGGACATCATCGTCACCGCGGGCGGCAAGAACATCGCGCCCCAGCCGATCGAGGGGAAGCTCAAGAAGAACCGCTTCGTCCTGAACGCCGTCATGCTCGGCGACAAGCGCAAGTACCCCATCATGCTGGTGGTGCCGAACTTCGACGCGCTGGAGCCATGGGCCCGCGCCCAGGGGTTCGACTTCGCCAACCGGGCGCAGCTCATCGCCATCCCGCAGGTCCGCGCCAAGATGGACGAGGAGGTCATGAGCGAGCTGCGGGACCTCGCGAAGTATGAGCTGCCGAAGCGGCTCCTGCTGCTGGAGCAGGACTTCACCATCGAGGCGGGGGAGCTGACGCCCACGCTGAAGGTGAAGCGGCGCGTGGTGGAGAAGAAGTACGCGCGCGACATCGAGGCGATCTACGCGGAGCCGGATACCGGCAACGTCTGACGCTTCGTGAGCCGTGGCGCGGGCCTATTCGCAGGCGTCCTTGCGATCACGGATGGCGCGCACCACAATGAGGCGGGCGCGGTTGTCCACGCGGTAGATGATCCGGTAGTCGCCGACCGCGCACCAGCCCCGGCCACGTGGCGTCCCAGCTCACCCGGGTCTCGCGGC
>CAYLJK010000363.1:0-2883 GCA_964383975.1 uncultured Gemmatimonadales bacterium
GCTCGACGCCGAACGCCGCGAAGGTCGCGAACACGAAGGTCGGGATGAAGAACGCCATTCCCGGTGCGCGCGTGACCTTCACCCCCGGGACGATCGCGTACCAGAGGCGGTAGAACGGCGTGTGACCACCGAGGCTCACCAGGAGGAACAGCACACCGGCGGCGACCAGGAACCAGCGCAGCCGCCCGCGCTCGCGGCCGCCGAGGCCGACGACGGCGAGCGTGAGAGTCGCCGCGCCGACGTACTCCGAGTGGAGCTTGAAGAAGTTGCTCCCCCAGTAGTGCTCGAGGATGCCGGTGAACTCGGGCACCAGCCAGTCCACGATGTTCGCCGGGGGCATGGCGTAGCTGGTGGCGTACTCCCACCCCTGTGCGCCTGCGCTGCGCGCGGCGTACGGCATGTACTCGTAGAACGGCCAGAGCTGGATGAGGGCGCCGCCGAAGCCGAGCGCGACCGCGCCGAGGGCGAGCGCCAGCGCCGCCACGCGCTGCGCCGGGCGCTCCGGCCGGCGCTCGTCCAGGAGCGCCAGGTACAGGGCGAAGAGCCCCGCCAGGATGAGCGTGTACTGCATCATCTGGAGGTGCGGGCTCAGGATGCCGAGCGCGGTCCCGAGCGCCAGCAGCCCGTAGCCCTCGAGTCGCCGCTCCCGGATCGCGAGGACGAGCGCGAGCAGGATGAGCGGGAGCAGCGCCGAGACGTAGAGCTTTCCGTCGTGACCGGGCCGCACCAGCGACGTCAGGATCCCCGCCAGCTGGTACGCCGTGCCGCCGACGAGGCTTCCCGTCCACGACACGGGCAGCCGGCGGAGGAACAGGAACGTGAACCAGCCCGCGAGCACCAGGTGGGCGGCGAAGCCGAGGTTGAGGGCCGTGTCCACGGGCACGAGGAGCCGCAGCCACGCGGTCGGGTAGAAGATGTCCCCGTGCATCGCGCCCACGAACGGCAGCCCGCCGAACAGGTACGGGTTCCAGAGCGGGATGTGGCCCGTGCGGCGCCACGACTCGGCCCCGAACCAGCGGAACGGGATGCCGGTCCAGATCTGGTCGCTCTCGGGCCCGGCCAGGAAGTGGCCGGCGAAGGCCGGGAGGAACAGCACCACCACCCACACCGTGAGCATGGTGAAGGCGACGGGCGTGGCGGCGCGCCGGGGCGCCCAGGTCGAGCTCGTGTCAGGAGTGCTGGCCATCAGGTCGCAGGAGGGTCAGAGGGATGGTGACGGCGGCGGCGAGGAGTTCGGTGACGGTCATCAGCAGCCGGGAGCCGATCGTGACGACCGCCGCCGCCGCTGGGCCGATCGGCCCCGACAGCCAGGTGACGAGGATGAGTTCGCGCGTGCCGAGGCCGCCCGGCGTGAACACGTTGATGAGCCCCGCCAGGTAGCTGCCGGTGAACACGCCCACGGCGGTGCGCGCATCCAGGCCCTGCCGGCCGGCGAGCCCGTCCACGCAGTACACCAGGGCGAGGCCGTAGGCCGCCCACGCGGCCGCGGTGATGGCGGCCGCCAGCAGCAGGGGGCCGGCACGCACCGCATGCAGCTCCACCGTCCGGCCGGTGATGCGCGAGAGCGTGCGGGCGGCGGCGGCGGCGGTCGCCGGCCAGGCGAGAACGGCGGTTCCGAGCGCCGTCGCGGCCCCGGCGGCGCCGACGAGCAGCGGGTGGCTGAAGTGGGGCGCGAAAAGCACCGTGACCAGCGCGCCAGTGGCGATGGCGAGGAACTGGACGACGACCGCGGAGCCTGCTGCGGCCCAGGGCCGCACGCCCGCCCGCTGGGCCAGCGCCGCCATGCCGGCGATCTGCCACACGCGCCCGGGGACGTAGCGCGCCAGGTTGGAGAGCGTCCAGATGCGCGCCGCTTCGCCGTAGCGCAGGTGCTCGCCCCATCCGAGGAGGACGGCCCGCCACGCGGCGATGAGCATCGCGTAGGTGCCGAGGATGATGGCGCCGGCGAGCGCGAGCGGCCCGGGGTCCACCCGCAGCGCATCCCCGGACGAGCGCAAGGCCGACCAGTGCACCGCCACGTACCGCGCCAGGAACGCGAGCACGACCGTCGCCACGGCGCCCTGCACCAGCATCCACGCGACACCGTGGCGCTTCACGCGGGCTGCCCGGCGATGCTGGTCCGGCTGGTCCGCGTCCGGGCGTAGAGCTCCTCGAAGCGGGCGGCAACCGACTCCGGCGACAGCCGGTCGGCGAGCACGCGGCCGGCGCGCAGCGCCCCCACGAGGAATCGAGGGTTTGTGGCCGCCTCGCGGATGGCCGTGGCGAGGGCGGACGGGTCGTTGGGGGGCACGAGGATGCCGGCTTCGGGATCGGTCACCAGGTCCGGGATGCCGCCGGAGCGCGTGGCCACGACGGGCACGCCCTGCGTGAGCGCCTCGGCCACGGCCAGACCCAGCCCCTCCCGTTCCGACGGCAGGATGAAAACGCGGCGGTCACGCAGGTGGGCGGCGACCTGCTCGGGCGGCACGAAGCCCGTGAAGACCACGGGGAGGCCGGCGGCGATCGCCTGGGCCTTGAGCGCCGCCCGCTCCGGTCCGTCCCCGACGATGAGGAGGTCGAGCGTCAGCCCCTCGCGCCGGAGGCGGGCGAGCGCCTCCAGCAGGACGTGCACCCCCTTCTGGCGCGTCAGCCGTCCCACGAACACAGCGCCCGCGCGCGCCGCGTCAGGATCCGCGCCGATCCCGAGGGCCAGCGGCATGGGTGTGACCGGGATAACCTGGCGGGCCACGCGCAGCGCGCGTGCCGCCTCGTCCGCCAGGTACGACGAGACAGCCGTGACCATCGTCGCGCTGCGGAGCACGGACCGCACCCCCGCGCGGCCGCCCGGGCCGCGCGCCGCCGTCGCGACGTCGGTGCCGTGGAGCGTGACGAGGATCGGCCGGC
>CAYLJK010000364.1:0-998 GCA_964383975.1 uncultured Gemmatimonadales bacterium
AGGCAGGGGGGAAAGAATCTGAGAAGCACGGGGGGAAAGGTCCTGAGAGCCGACATCATCTGAGCGTCCTTTCACGTCCCCTCGGGTCGCCTCCAGTCCCGTAGAAGCGGAAACGCCCCGGAGGCTGAAACCCTCTGGGGCGTCGGTACTTCGTTGTGGCGGACGTGCCTAGCTTGGGACGGATCTCAATCGGGTGAGAAGCAGCGGCAGCGGTTTTCGAGACCGCCCGATTCAGCCGCTCTCGCACCTCTCCGCGCGTGGTTGTAACATCATGCGCAACAAGGCGCAAGACGCACCCCAGGCGCCGCCGTGGAAAACGAGGCGGTCCAAGAGACCGCGCGAATCGCCGGATTCTCAGGGAAACTCGCACGTTCTGAGACGGCACCACCTCCCGACTTCGCCCCCACCGCATTCCTTCTCTTTCTGCGGGCCACGAGGAACGGCGGCGAGGGTCGGCGCCTTCGAACTCGAACGTCTGTCGCGGTGACCGTGCGGTGCCGGGGGCGTCGACGACTGCGGGGCGTCTCGCGCTGCACCGCGCCCGCCTCAGGATGAGCCCAACCAGTCCTATGACAGCACCCTCGACGGCGGGGTTCCCCTCGGCGGGTCGGGATTCCGGGCGAGGGTTCCAAATCCCAAGCGGTGCCCGATCTCAAGCGCGACGAACTTCGCCGTGGCCAACACGACCGCGACCAGCCCTCCGCCCTCGGTGGTCCTCATCATGCTCGTCCTGCCTCTCCTCGTGTCGCGCGGGGGTTCGTCCAAACGGCCGACGAGCAGCCTCGCCGTTCAGCCGCCGGTGACCAGCGCGTCGGACACCTCGTAGCGCTCATCAGCCCCTATCGTCACAGTGGTCGTGTCGCCATTCCGCGTCGAGGCCGGGGACTCGATTGCGTCGGTCGCAGTCGGCCTCCCCTTCACGAAGAGAATGCGACGAACGAGTCCTCCCGGGCCAAGCAGCTCGACCGTCGCCGTTCCGCCGTGGTCATAACGGATCA
>CAYLJK010000364.1:1008-2872 GCA_964383975.1 uncultured Gemmatimonadales bacterium
CAGGCCGCATCGGACTGTCGTAGTGGCATGGAACGCAGTTCCGGGCACGACCGCGTCATCACGTGCCGGCAGGGGCACGAGCGCGGCTCCGGCGAGACGGGCCGTGAGCGTGAACCTCGACGCCGCGTTTCTCCGGGCAGCGCTCCGCATCAGGTACACGCGTACCGTGTATTCGCCGGCAATCGGTGCCGTGCCTTCGAAGCGGTCGCCGCTCGTGCTGCCGATGAACATCGCGACGTCGCTCGATCCGGGTGGAAGCACATTGAAGTACGCCGATGAGCTGCTCTTGTCGAGCGAAACGGCGAGCACCTGCCCCGCTCCCGCATGGACGGCGAAATCCCGAAAAGCGTAGCCGCGGATGTTCCCCGAGACGACGGCCACCCCGGTGGACTCCGAGGGAGCGAGACGGGTAGGCGCCGCCACTCCTTCCGCCTGCTTCGGGGATGAAACCGGTGCCTGTGCCGCGCCTGGAGGAGATGCGGCCAGGAGAAGCCGAGCCGTCAGGCAGATGATGGCGATTCGGACGATCGGCATGGAACCCAAAGCGAGTGTGGCGTCAGCCGGGCCTCGCCCACGAGGCGGCGACCCGGACCTCGCCAGCAGCTTCGCGCCAGTGCTAGTGGCAGAGGACCTTGATCTTCTGCATCGCCAGATCGAACTCTTCCTGCGTCTTCGCCGCGGCTAGGGCCTCCTTGGCGGCGTGGCACATGTCGGAGTCCTGCTGGATGGCGGCGGCGACGTCAGGATCCTTGTGCAGCTCGGAACCACCGCAGAGCTCCTGGGAGACTAGGCGGACGTTGGCGTGGATGCCCTCCTCGAAGGCCACGCAGCTGCCCTCCTCGATCCCGTCGATGTGGTCCTGAATCACCTTGACGACGCTGCCATCGGTGCGTTTGACGGTCACACCCCAGGTCCTGTGGGATCCCTCGCTCGCGCGGGTGAGGAGCGCCCCGATCAGCGCGCCGGCCGCCGCTCCCTTCACCTTATCCTTGTTCTTCCCGTGCGTGGCGGCGGCGCCGATGATCCCGCCCAGGACGGCGCCGGATCCCGCCTGGGAAACCTCCTTCTCCTCCTCGAGGCTGATGACCTGACCGAATGTCACCTGGATGGCCTTGCGCTTCTCGATGCTCTCGACCTTCTCCTTCGTCAGGGCGAGAACCGCGAACGAGGCAAGCACCAGGAGCACGAGCAGGGAACGGATGAACCAAACGCGCGACATCGGACCTCCGGAAATGGATTGCGGGTATGATCGGCGGTCAAGGGCCGCCCGATTGCCCGTCCTGTGGTTTCGACTGCGCTCGAAAACGCAGCATGCCCGACTCGCCGTCGAGTTCGTAGACGAGACCCAGGAATCCCTCGAGGAACCGGAACGATTTCACGGCCCCCAGCCGCTGGAGAAATCGATCCTCCACGCCCATGGCCGGCTCCGGGCAGGCCATGCGGGTGCCCGCCGGAGGGCCCACGACCAGAGCGCCGGGAGCGTCGCCCGACGCGACCGGGCAGAAGTAGTTGTTGCATCCCGAGAAGCCGGCGAACCTCCCGTCGGCCAGCCTCAGCGTCACCTCGACATTCCCGGGCGCCGGCTCGGCCTCGCTCCACCGCTCGAGGATCCAGTCTGTCCCCGCGATTGCCTGCAACTCCGGGCTTGAGACGGAGTCACCGGCGGCATGGCCCCCGGGAGGAATGGCCGGCGATGGCCGGTCCCCTGAGGACCGGCACCCTGCCAGCACCGCGAGGGCAATGGCCGCGGTCCACCACACTTGCCGCGTATCGATCATGCCCGCCCTCCGATCACCGCTTGACGGCCTTCTGGAGTTGCCCCGGTTTCGTGGACGGTGAACATCTGCGGAGCGACCGGGCCCCA
>CAYLJK010000365.1:0-2851 GCA_964383975.1 uncultured Gemmatimonadales bacterium
ACGGCGCCGACGCCGTGCTGCTGATGCTGTCGGTGCTGGACGACGCGGCGTGGCGCGCGTGTGCTGCGGCCGCGCGGCGCCACGGCATGGACGCGCTCACCGAGGTCCACGACGAGGCGGATCTGCGGCGCGCACTCGACCTCGGTGCACCGGTCATCGGCATCAACAACCGGGACCTGCGGACGATGCAGGTGGACCTCACGGTGACGGAGCGGCTCGCTCCGCTGGTGGACGACGACCGGCTGCTCGTGGGCGAGTCGGGGATCGGTTCGCACGGCGACGTGCGGCGCCTGCGGGGCCTGGTGGACGGCCTCCTCGTGGGGACGACGCTGATGCGGAGCCCCGATCCGCGCCGGGCCGTGCGCGAGCTGGTGTACGGGGTGACGAAGGTGTGCGGACTCACGCGCGCCGAAGACGCCCGCGCGGCGGCCGAGGCCGGCGCGACGCACGGAGGCCTGGTGTTCAGCGCGGAGTCGCCGCGGCGGGTGACGCTGGAGCAGGCGCGGGCCGTGCGGCGCGATGCGGATCTGGCCTGGGTCGGCGTCTTCGTGAACGAGCAGGTCGCCGACGTGGCGTACGCGGCCCGCGAGCTGCACCTCGCCGCGGTCCAGTTGCACGGCGACGAGACGCCGGAGTACGTGGGCGTGCTGCGGCCGCTGCTGCCAGCGGGCTGCGAGATCTGGCGGTGCGCACGTGTGAGCGGCGCTCCGCCGCCTCCCGTCGCCGCGAGCGGCGCCGATCGGCTGCTGCTGGAGGGCGAGGGGACGGGGCCGCGCGGCGGGAGCGGGCGCCTCTTCGACTGGCGCACGCTCGTCGGGTACCGCGACGCCGGGCGCTGCCTGGTTGCCGGCGGGCTGCGGCCGGAGAACGCCGACGCGGCGGACCGGCTGGGCGTGTGGGGGCTCGACGTGAGTTCGGGCGTGGAGGAGCGCCCCGGGGTGAAGAGCGCGGCGAAGCTTGCGGCGTTCTTCGCCGCGCGGCGCGGGAACGGACGGCGCGGAGGAGGACGCTGATGCAGCTGCCCACGCGGTTCGGCGAGTTCGGCGGGGTCTTCGTGCCGGAGATCCTGGTGCCGGCGCTGGAGGAGCTGGAGCGCGCCTTCATCGGGGCGCGTGCCGACGCCAGCTTCACGGAGGAGCTGGACGGCCTGCTCCGCGACTACGCGGGCCGGCCGACGCCGCTGTACCGGTGCCGGCGGTTCGGGGCGGGGAGCCGCGCGGCGATCTGGCTCAAGCGCGAGGACCTGCTGCACGGCGGCGCGCACAAGACCAACCAGGCGCTGGCGCAGGCGCTGCTCGCCGCGCGGATGGGGAAGCGGCGGCTGATCGCGGAGACGGGGGCCGGCCAGCACGGCGTGGCGACGGCGATGGCCGGGGCCCTGCTCGGCCTGGAGACGACCATCTACATGGGAGCGCTCGATGTCGCCCGCCAGCGGGTCAACGTGCGGCGCATGGAGCTGATGGGCGCGCAGGTCGTGCCGGTGACGACGGGCGGCCGCACGCTGAAGGACGCCATCAACGCCGCGCTGCGCGATTGGAGCGCCAGCTACGAGAACACGCACTATCTGCTCGGCACCGTTGCGGGGCCGCACCCGTTCCCGACGCTGGTGCGCCACTTCCAGCGCGTCATCGGCGTCGAGGCCCGCGCGCAGTGCCTGGAAGCGTTCGGCGCGCTTCCCGACCTCGCGATCGCGTGCGTCGGCGGCGGCTCGAATGCCATCGGCCTGTTCAGCGCGTTCCTGGACGACGCGGCGGTCGAGCTGGTCGGCGTCGAGGCGGCGGGGGCGGGGCTCGACGCGACGCGGCACGCCGCCACCTTGGGGCGCGGCGCGCCGGGCATCCTGCATGGGGCGCGCACGCTGGTGCTCCAGGACGCGGACGGCCAGGTGGCGGAGGCGCACTCCATCGCGGCGGGGCTCGATTACCCGGCGGTGGGGCCCGAGCACGCGGCGCTCCAGGCCGCGGGCCGCGCGAGCTACGTGGCGCGCACTGACGCCGAGGCGGTCGCGGCGCTCGAGGAGCTGGCGCGGACCGAGGGGATCATCCCGGCGCTGGAGAGCGCGCACGCGCTCGCCGACGCGCTGCGGCGGGCGCGCGGACCGGATGCGCCGTCGCACATCCTCGTCAGTCTCTCGGGTCGAGGGGACAAGGATCTGGACACCGTGATGGCGTGGCGTGCCCACGGCGCGGCGATCGAGGGCGCATGAGCGGCGACCGGTACACCGCAATGTTCGCGCGGCTCGCGGCGCGCGGCGAGGGCGCGTTCGCCCCGTTCGCGGTGCTGGGCGATCCGGACCTGGAGCGGAGCCGCGCGGTGCTGGAGGCACTGGTCGCCGGCGGCGCCGACGCGCTGGAACTGGGCATCCCCTTCAGCGATCCGATCGCCGATGGGGCGGCCATCCAGGCGGCCGCACGCGGTGCCTTGGCCGCGGGGGTGCGACCCGCCGACGCGCTGGCGCTGGTGCGCGAGGTGCGCGACCGCCACGCCGACCTGCCCATCGGCCTACTGGTGTACGCGAACCTCGTCGAGCGGATGGGGCGGGAGCGCTTCTACGCCGCGGTGGCGGAGGCGGGAGTGGATTCGGTGCTCGTTGCCGACGTGCCCGAGCAGGAGGCGGCGCCGTTCAGGGATGCGGCGCGGCGCGCGGGGGTAGTCGCCGTCGGGCTGGCGCCGCCGAACGCGGGGGAAGCGGTGCTCGCAGCCATCGCCTCGCGGCCGGGCGGCTACGTCTACGTGGTCTCGCGGCCCGGGGTGACCGGCGCCGACAGCGAGCTGCGTGAGGCCGCCTGCGGGGTCGTCGCGCGGCTCAGGGAGCTCGGCTTCGGCGAGGCCGAGCTCGCCCGCATCCGCG
>CAYLJK010000366.1:0-2850 GCA_964383975.1 uncultured Gemmatimonadales bacterium
CCCGGCTCCGCGTTGAGTAGGGCGACCCCGCGCTCGGCGCCGCGCGCCGGCCGCAGGCGCTCCAGCAGCGACCGGGCGTGCGCGCCCTGGGCGTCGAGCGCCAGCCGCATCCCGAGGCCGAACTCGGCGTTGTCCTCGAACAGGGAGTTGGACCACGCCGGTCCGCGGCCCTCGCGGTTCACTGCCCAGGGCGTGGTGGGGAGGTTGCCGCCGTAGATGGACGAGCAGCCGGTCGCGTTGGCCACGATCGTCCGGTCGCCGAAGAGCTGGCTGACCAACTTGACGTAGGGCGTCTCGCCGCAGCCGGCGCAGGCACCGCTGAACTCGAAGAGCGGCGTGAGCAGTTGCACGTCTTTCACCGCCCCGAGCGAGAGCGGCGCGCGCGGCGGGTCGGGGAGGTCGAGGAAGAACGCCCAGTTGGCCGCCTCCCGCTCGCGGATGGGCGGCTGGGGCGCCATGTTGATCGCCTTGAGCCGGGTCTCGCTCTTGTTCTTGACCGGGCAGATCTCGACGCACAGCGCGCACCCGGTGCAGTCCTCCGGCGCGACCGCCAGCACGTAGCGCTGGTCGCGGAACTCCTTCCAGCGCGCGGGGGCGCTCTTGAACCCGGCCGGCGCTCCCGCCAGCGCATCCGGTGCGCACAGCTTCGCGCGGATCACGGCGTGCGGGCAGACCAGCACGCACTTGCCGCACTGGATGCAGATGGCCTCGTCCCAGATCGGGATCTCCAGCGCGATGTTGCGCCGCTCCCACTGCGCCGTGCCGGTCGGCCACGTGCCGTCCACGGGGAACGCGCTCACCGGCAGGGCGTCGCCGCGCCCGGCGATGATCTCGGCGGTGACCTTGCGCACGAAGGCCGGCGCCTCGGGGGGCACCGGGGGCCGGAGGTCGAAGGTGCTGGTGACCTGCGACGGCACGTGGACCTCGTGCAGCGCCGCGATGGCGTTGTCCACCGCCGCGAAGTTCATCTGCACCACCTTCTCGCCGCGCCGGCCGTAGGTGTACTGGATCGCCTCCTTGATCTTGCGGATCGCCTCCTCGCGCGGCAGCACGCCGCTGATGGCGAAGAAGCAGGTCTGCATCACCGAGTTGATGCGGCGGCCGAGCCCCGCCTGCTCGGCCACCTTCTCGGCGTCCACGACGAAGAAGCGCAGCCGCCGCTCGATGATCCGCTGCTGCGTGACGCGCGGCAGGCGATCCCAGATCTCGTCCGGACCGAACGGGGCGTTGAGGAGGAAGGTCGCGCCCGGCTCGGCGCCCTCGAGCATGTCCAGCTTCTCGAGGAAGCTGAACTGGTGGCAGGCCACGAAATTGGCCCGGCTCACCAGGTACGTCGAGCGGATCGGCGTGGTACCGAAGCGGAGATGGCTCACGGTGATCGAGCCGGACTTCTTGGAGTCGTAGACGAAGAACCCCTGAGCGGAGTTATCCGTCCCCTCGCCGATGATCTTGATAGAGTTCTTGTTGGCGCCGACCGTGCCGTCCGCCCCGAGTCCGTAGAACAGCCCGCGGAACGTCCCCGGGTCCTCGGTGGAGAACGCCGCGTCCCAGGCGAGCGACGTGTGGGTCACGTCGTCGGTGATGCCGATGGTGAAGTGGTTCCTCGGCGCCGGCCGCGCCAGCTCGTCGAGCACCGCGCGCACCATCGCCGGCGTGAACTCCTTCGACGAGAGCCCGTAGCGCCCTCCGATCACGCGCGGCATCGCCGGGAACGGCGCCGTCCCTGCGGCGAGCGCCTCCGCGATGGCGGTGACGGCATCCTGGTAGAGCGGCTCGCCCGCGCTGCCCGGCTCCTTCGTGCGATCCAGGACGGCGATGGCGCGGACCGTCGCGGGCAGCGCGGCCACGAACCGGTCGCTCGCGAACGGCCGGTAGAGCCGGACCTTCAGCACCCCGACCTTCTCTCCCCGGGCCACGAGCCACTCGACGGCCTCGTGGGCGGCCTCGGCGCCCGACCCCATCAGGACGACCACGCGCTCGGCATCGGGCGCGCCGACATAGTCGAAGAGCCCGTAGCGGCGCCCCGTGACCTCGGCGAACCGCTCCATGGTCTGCGCCACGATCGCCGGGCAGGCCAGGTAGTACGGGTTCACCGACTCGCGGGCCTGGAAGTAGACGTCCGGGTTCTGCGCGGTGCCGCGCAGCACCGGGCGGTCGGGGGACAGCGCGCGCGCCCGGTGGGCGCGCACCGCTGCGTCGTCCGTCAGCCGGTGCAGCTCGTCCGGGCCCAGCGCCTCGATCTTGTTGACCTCGTGCGAGGTGCGGAACCCGTCGAAGAAGTGCAGGAACGGCACCCGCGAGGCGAGCGTGGCCAGGTGCGCGATCGCCGCGAGGTCCTGCGCCTCCTGCACCGCGTTCGACGCCAGCAGCGCGAAGCCGGTCTGCCGGCACGCCATGACGTCGCTGTGGTCTCCGAAGATCGACAGCGCCTGCGCCGCCAGCGACCGCGCCGCCACGTGGATCACGCTGGGGGTCAGCTCACCGGCGATCTTGTACATGTTGGGAATCATCAGCAGGAGGCCCTGCGACGCCGTGAACGTCGTGCCCAGCGAGCCCGCCTGCAACGCGCCGTGGAGCGCCCCGGCCGCCCCGCCCTCGCTCTGCATCTCGATCACCGTCGGCACCGAGCCCCACAGATTCGGCTTCCGCTCCGCCGCCCACTGGTCCGCCCACTCGCCCATCGGCGAGCTGGGGGTGATGGGGTAGATGGCGACGACCTCGCTCAGCTGATAGGCGACCCGCGCGGCCGCCTCGTTTCCGTCGATCGTGATCATGGAACGGGACAAGGCACGCTCCCGGAAGAAGCAATGGAGGCGGCGCGAGAGGCGCCGCCGGACCCGAAGGGGCGCA
>CAYLJK010000367.1:0-2820 GCA_964383975.1 uncultured Gemmatimonadales bacterium
GCCTGCGGCGCGTGCACCCGCGAGCAGTTGGCGTGAGGAGGGAGTTCGGGAGGCGGGTTCACCGCGACGATGTGGGCGCTGAACCGCGCGGCCAGCTGCGGCGCCAGTCGCCCGGCACTCCCCACCACGACCACGTAGCCGCCGGCGCCCTCCAGGGCGAGGAACGTCTCGACCGCCTCGGCCGTCAGCGTCCCGGGCAGCGGCGCGGGGGCGGACGGCTCTCCCGGCGGCGCGAACCACAGCACGCCGTCCACCACCGGGTATTCCGCGCCGCACGCCGGGCAGCCGACGCCGCCGCGCACCACGTGCCGCCCGTCCATCGCCACCGGGACGCACACGAGGTACGACTCCGCGTGCGGCCGCGGGCAGCGCAGCGCCTCCGTCAGCTCGATGAACACGCGTGGGCTACGGCCGGAACTCCACCCACGTCAGACGGCCCGCCTCGACGCGCACGCGCCGGAACAGCTGCCGCCCCTCGACCGTCACGCCGAGGACGTACTCCCCCGGCGGCACGTCGCCGACGGCGAAGTGCTCCTGGTACGCGGGGTCGCCGTGCGACCGCGTGCCGTACGTCTCGGCGAAGCTGAACGGGGTCTCCTGCGGCTCCGGCTTCACGAGGCCGTAGATCCGCGCCTGCGGCACCGGCCGGCCCTGCACGTCGAGGACGCGGCCCGCCACGACCCCGGTGCCGGGGAGCGGCTCGAGCCACAGCTCCGGGTTGCGGGTGTAGGGCGGATAGCGGTTGTTCGGGTCCACGACGGCACGCAACGAGTCCACGGGCGAGGCGTGCACCTCCAGGTGCAGGTGGTCGTTGGTCGCGCGTCCCGTCGCCCCGACGCGGGAGACCGCCTGCCCGCGCGCGACCCGGTCCCCCTCGCGCACCAGCAGCGCCGAGTTGTGGTAGTAGGCGGTGAAGAGGAAGAACCGCCCCTGCGGCGTCGCCAGCACGCTGTCGTGGCGGATCACCACGGTGAGGGCGCCCTGCTCGGCGGCGCCGGCGTGCACCACCGTCCCGCCGTCCACCGCCAGCACCGGCGTCCCCACCGGGTTGTTGAACTCGACGCCCTGGTGCTGTTGGAAGTTCCCGCCCATCGTCGAGCCGTAGCGGTACGTCTGGTCAATGAACGGGTTGTCGCGCGCGGCGATCGGCCGCGCGAACCAGGTGTGGCGCGGCGGCGCCGGGGCCAGCACGCCCGCCGTGTCGCCGGCGGCGAGGCACGCGGCCGGCAGCCGGCCCGCCAGCCCGCACGCGGTGCCGAAGATCGTGTCGCCGTTCTGGCCGGGCGGCGGCGTGAGCACCGCGTACGTGTCGCGGCTGCGCCAAGTGCCGGTGCGCGGCTGGAGGGCGAGGCCGAGCCGCGTGGCGTAGAGCGCCCCCTCGCTCGTCGCCGCCGCGCAGAGCAGACCGTCGCACCCGGCGAGCGTGCGCACGGCGGCGCCGTGTTCGACGCGCTGGAAGAGGCTCATGCACTGCCACGTCGGCTCGGGCCGGCGGCGGTCGCCCGGGGCGGCCCGGCGCGGCGGGCGGAGCGCGCCGGCGCACGTCTCGCCGCCCGGGACGAACGGCGCGAGCGCCTGCGGCGCGTCCACCGGGAAGATCGCCCGCACGCGCTGGCCCAGCGCGGGAAGCGGTGACGGCGTCACCGGCCGCCAGCCCACGGCCGGGTCCCAGCGCCCCACGCCGCGCAGCGTCGAGACCCACAGCCCGCCCATCCGCGCCGGCGCCACCGTCAGCACGTAGCGGCTGGGGAGTCCCCCGGCTGTGCTGTCGGTGACCTCCCGCCACGACTCGCCGCGGTCCGACGTCCAGCGGATGCCGTCGGCGGTCGCGACGAAAACCGTGTCCCCGCGCGTCACGATGCCGTTCGGCGCGACGTATTGCCAGCGCGGCCCCAGCTCGCGGAACTGCCAGTTGCGCCACGTGCGCCCGCCGTCCCGCGAGACCCCCCAGCCGTTCCCGACGGTGCCGTACCAGACCTCCCGCCCCGTGAACGCGAAGGCGTGGACGAAGTTCCAGGAAATGGAGCGTCCCGTGGTGTCGGCGCGCAGGTTCTCCCACTCCACGGCGCCGGGCCGCAGGACGTACACGCCCTCACCGTACGTGCCGACCCACACGCTTCCGTCGGGGCCGCGCGCCAGCGCGAGCACGTGCGTCCCCCAGCCGGTGGGGTCGGGGAGCGGCGGCAGTTTGGGGGGCGAGGGCATCGCGTCGAGCGCCACCTGCGCGGGCGCGGCGGCCGGCGCGGCGGCGAGCAGCAGGGCGAGCAGGCGGGTTCGCATCAGCGCCTCGGTTCGATCAGCAGCTCGGGGATGACGACATGCGGCGGCCGGGTCGCGACGAACACCACCGCCTCCGCCACGTCCGCGGGCCGCAGCATGTCGCGCCGCTTCGTGAAGCCGGCACGGGCATCGGGGTCCACCGGGTCCCAGAGCGTCGTGTCCACCGGCCCGGGCGAGATGAGCGTCGCGCGCACGCCCGTCCCCGCCAGCTCCGCGGCGAGCACCCCGTGGAGGCCGCGCAGGCCGTATTTCGCCGCCGCGTACGCCGCGTTCCCGGGGAGCGGCACGTGGTCGGCCACCGAGCCGATCACGATGACCACCCCCGTGTTGCGGGTGACCATCGGCGCGATGAACGCGCGCACCGCCGCGAACGGCCCCACCAGTCCGCTCTCCAGCTGGGCGCGGAACTCCTCGGCCGAAGTCTCGACGAGCGGCTTGAGAAGGAACGTGCCGGCGGTGAGCACCAGCACGTCGGGGGCGCCGTGCTCGGCGATGACGCGGGCCGCGACGCGCGCGACCGCGTCCGCGTCGGTCAGATCG
>CAYLJK010000368.1:0-2815 GCA_964383975.1 uncultured Gemmatimonadales bacterium
CTATCACGCGGCGGTGCGCGCCTGGGCGACGGCGCCCGTGGGGCGGGCGAGCGCCGCCACGCCCGCGGCGCGTGCCCGCCTGGAGGACACGCCCCTCCTCGACTGGATCAACGCGGTCCAGCGCGAGCGGGCCGGCGCGGAGCTGTCGTCCACCGCGGCGTTCAATCCGCGCGGCGGCCTGCCGGAAGGGGAGGTCCGGCGCTCGGATCTCGCGACCATCTATCCCTACGACAACACCCTGATGGCCGTCCGCATCTCGGGCGCCGACCTTCGCGCCTACCTGGAGGAGACGAGCCGGTACTACCGCGGCATGGGGCCCGACGGCCCGGCCGCCGACTCCGCTGTGCCGGGCTACAACTTCGACATCGTCGCCGGGGTGGAGTACGAGTACGACTTGTCGCGGCCGGTCGGCTCTCGCGTGGTGCGGCTGCGGCGCGGCGGGCGCGACGTGGCGCCGGCCGACAGCTTCACGCTGGCGCTCAACAACTACCGGCGCCAGGGCGGCGGCGGCCTGGCGATGCTGGCGCGCGCGCCGCTCGTGTACGACCGCGGCGAGGACATCCGCGACCTGCTGGCCGACGACCTCGCGCGCCGCGGTACGCTGCGGCCGGAGGACGTGTTCGTGTGCACCTGGGGGATCCGCGGGCTGCCGCCGTCCGGCGCTCGGCCGTGCGGCTGGAGGTAGGATGCTGACCAAGGAGATCATCCGCTCGCTGCCCAAGGCCGAGTTGCACGTGCACCTCGACGGGAGCGTGCGGCCGCAGACGCTCGTGGAGCTGGCGAAGGAGCAGGGCGTCAAGCTCCCCACGATGGACGTGAAGAAGCTCGCGCAGTACATGCACGTCACCGACGCCCGCAGCCTCGTGGACTACCTGGCCCGTTTCGAGGTCACGCTCTCGGTGCTCCAGACCCCCGAGGCGCTGGAGCGCGCGACGTACGAGCTGCTGGAGGACGCGGCGAAGGAGCAGGTCCGCTACATGGAGATCCGCTACTCGCCGATCCTCAACACGCGGGGCGGGATGCCGCTCACCGAGGCGGTGGACGCCCCGCTGCGGGGACTCGCCCGCGCCCAGCACGAGTTCGGCGTCAAGGCGCAGCTCATCATCTGCGGCATCCGCAACATGAGCCCCGAGATGTCGCTGGAGCTGGCCAACCTGACGGTGGCGTACAAGGGCCGTGGCGTGGTGGCGTTCGACCTGGCCGGGGCGGAGTACAACTTCCCTGCCAAGAAGCACAAGGAGGCGTTCTACACCGTCATCGACCACAACATGGCGACGACGGTGCACGCCGGCGAGGCGTACGGCGCCGAGTCCATCCACCAGGCGCTGCACTACTGCCACGCGGACCGGATCGGCCACGGCACGCGGCTCTACGAGAACCCGGACCTCGAGCAGTACGTTCTCGATCGCCGCGTCCCGCTGGAGATCTGCATGACGAGCAACGTCCAGACCCACGCGGTGCCCTCGCTCGCCTCGCACCCGATCCGCCGCTATTTCGACCTCGGCATCGTGGTGTGCGTGAACACCGACAACCGCCTGATGAGCGCCACGACCGTCACCGACGAGCTGTGGCTCGCGCACTCGGCGCTCGGGTTCGGGAGGGAGGACATCGAGCGGATGCTGCTGTACGGCTTCGAGAGCGCGTTCCTCCCGCACCGCGAGCGCGAGGCGCTGGTGGCCCTTGTGAAGAAGGAGCTGGCGGAGATCCGGGAGCGGGAGGTGGCGTGAGTGGCGAGCGGGGGGCGGGGAGCGTGGAGCGCGCGGCGTCCGCCGTGCGTGAGGCGATCGCACCGCGGCAGCCGACGGTGGCCATCGTGCTGGGCTCGGGGCTCGGGTTCCTCGGCGAGAGTCTCGGCGACGCGGTGCGCGTGCCGTACGCGCGCATCCCGGGGTTCCCGCCGCCGGGGGTGGCGGGGCACGCCGGGGAGCTGATCGCCGGCGCGCTGGAGGGGAAGGCGGTGCTCATGCAGAGCGGCCGCTTCCACCTCTACGAGGGGTACGAGCCGGCCACGGCGGCGCTCCCGGTCCGGGTCTTCCATGCGCTGGGCGTGCGCACGCTGCTGCTCACGAATGCCGCGGGCGGCATCCGCCGGACGTTCGGCGCGGGCACCCTGATGCTGATCGCCGACCACCTCAACCTGATGTTCCGCAACCCGCTGGTGGGCCCCGTGGCGGAAGGGGACGAGCGCTTCCCCGACATGAGCGATCCGTACGACGCGGAGCTGCGCGCGCTGGCGCGCCGGGTGGCGCGGGAGCGGGGGATCGCGCTGGAAGAAGGGGTCTATGCCGGGCTCCTCGGCCCCTCCTATGAGACGAAGGCGGAGATCCGGATGCTGGAGCGGCTGGGCGCGGACGCGGTGGGGATGAGCACGGTGCCGGAGGTGCTGGCCGCGCGGGCGCGCGGTGTGCGCTGCCTCGGCGTCTCGGCGATTACGAACGCCGCGGCCGGCCTCGGCGAGGCGGCAGGTTCAGGACGCGTTGACGCGGCTGGTGCGCGGCATCGTCGCCGCGCTGTAGGCGGACGCCCCTCTGGCGGGGCGTGCTTCATGGTGCGGGCTCCGTCCGTTTCAGACACCCCTGCACTTCCTTCAGTATTGGCGTGCCCTTCTTGTCGGCACTCGGCTGGTGGTGCATGCTGGGGGGAGCCTCGCCCACGCAGGTGACGGCCGTCCCCGGCTTCCCCCGGTTCGCGGGAGGTCCCGTGTCCAGATACCACGTGTGGTTGCCGCGTCTTGTGCTGCTGGCCGTCCTGGCGGGGGGGCGGGCGGTGGCGCAGACGGTGACGATCACGCCGGCGCCGCGGGTGGTGGTGGGGA
>CAYLJK010000369.1:0-2772 GCA_964383975.1 uncultured Gemmatimonadales bacterium
GATCGTGGCGAAGAACATCGGCTACGAGCTGCGCTGCGCCGACCCGGTCCCCTTCGACATGGAATACACGCGGGACCTCGGCTATTGCGCGGCGAAGTACCTGATCGAGGGCGGCAACGGGGTGATGATCTCCATGCAGGCCGGGAAATTCGTCCCCATCCCATTCGCGCAGCTCGTGGACCCGGCCACGGGCCGCACCCGCATCCGCCTCGTGGACATCCGCTCCACCCGCTACGCGATCGCGCGCCGCTACATGATCCGCCTGCGGCGCGACGACTTCGAGGACGCCCACGAGCTGGCGAAGTACGCCGCCACCTGCGGGATCACGCTGGCGCGCTTCCGCGAGGAGTTCGAGGCCCTCGTGGAGGACGAGCCCCCGCCCCTGGTGCTGGAGTTCCCGGCGGCGGTCTGAGCGTCAGCGCCCGCGCGCACCGCGCGCGGGCGGGCGGCGGGCGGTGAACGTCCCCAGCTGGAAGGTCGAGCCGGTCTCGAGCGACAGGTACCAGACCTCGCCCGTGATCCCGTCGCGCCCGACGGCGCCGCGCAGCTGGACCTGGGCACCGCGCTGCGCACCCTCGAACTGCACGATGACGCTGTCCCCCGGGATCGGCCACCAGGCCGCGGCCTGCCCGGCGCGGCCCCGCGGGGCCCGCGTGTAGCCCGGGACGTTGATCACCGCCGCGAACTGCGCGCCCGCCGGCGCCCCCATGAGCGGGGCGGCCGTCGGCTGGGGGTCGAGCCGCAACAGCGTCGCCGCCGGCTGCCCCCGCTGCGGCCGGCCGCGCTGGAGCATCGCGCGCAGCTGGTAGGTGCCGGCCACGGCCCGCGGGGACACCATCGCCGCGGGGGCGGGCGCGGGCGGTTCGGGCTCGGGCGCCGGCTCGGGCTGCGTCCGCGCGCACGCGGCGAGCAGCAGCACGCCCGCGAGCATCCGTCTCATCGGTCACCTCCCGCGGCCGTCAGCCGCGCCTCGCTGGGGCCCCGCTCCCGGCGCAGCCGGCGGGCGGCTACCTCCGCGCCGCGCATGACGCGCAGCAGGTTCAGCCCGATCACCTTCTTCACGTCCGTCTCGCTCCACCCCCGGCGCAGCAGCTCGGCGGTGAGCGCCGGGAAGTCGCCGACGTCCTCCAGCCCCTGCGGCGCGCAGTCAATGCCGTCGAAGTCGCTGCCATACCCCACGTGGTCCACGCCCGCGACGTCGCGGATGTGCTCGATGTGGTCGGCGACGGTGCGCACCGACGGCCGCGGCGGCTGCGGATGGTCCGCCATCCACGCCCCGACGCCGGCGCGCACCGCGGCGCTGTCCGGTCCCAGCCGGCGGCGGAGATCGCGGACCGCCGTCTCGCGCTCCAGCTCCCAGCGGGACGACGCCGGGTCCGTGAAGTGGCAGTAGAAGTTCACCATCACGAGGCCGCCGTTGCGCGGCAGCAGCCGCAGCACCGCGTCCGGCACGTTGCGTGCGTGGTCGGTCAGCGCCCGCGCCGACGAGTGCGAGAAGATCACCGGCGCCTCGGAGACGCGCAGCGCCTGCACCATCACCGAGTCCGAGACGTGCGAGAGGTCCACCAGCATGCCGAGCCGGTTCATCTCCCGCACGATCTCGACGCCGAACGGCGTGAGGCCGTGGTGCCGCGCGGAGTCCATCGCCGCGTCCGCCCAGTCCAGCGTGGCGTTCCAGGTCAGGGTCATGTACCGGACGCCGAGGTCGTAGAACTGCCGCAGCGCCGGGATGGAGTTCTGGATGTAGTCGCCTCCCTCCATCCCCAGCAGCGAGGCGATCCTCCCCTGCCGGTGCGCCCGGAC
This sequence comes from uncultured Gemmatimonadales bacterium, assembly GCA_964383975.1. Classification (GTDB taxonomy): domain Bacteria; phylum Gemmatimonadota; class Gemmatimonadetes; order Gemmatimonadales; family JACORV01; genus DASXPG01. The sequence continues at coordinate 1,804 of CAYLJK010000369.1, forward strand.
GATGTCGTCGGCGGTGCGGGCCGGGACGAAGGTGCCGGGCCAGCGCTCCTCGATGCGCCGCACCAAGTCGATCTGCTCGAGGATGTACCGCGGCCCTTCCCGCTGGGCGATCGCGGTCCGGCCCCACAGCGACCAGAACTGTCCTCCGACACCGCCCCGGCGCAGCCGCGGGATGTCGGTCTGGAGGTCGGGCTGGCTCCGGCCGATGTCGGCGCTGTCGAGCGACGAGCCGAACCGGTTGCGGATCTCCCAGGGGAGGTCGTTGTGCCCGTCCACCAACGGCACCTCGCGGTGGAGGCGGAGGGCGCGGCGGATGAGTGCGGAGTCCGGAACCTGGGCGGCCAGCGGCCCCCCGAGCAGGACGGCCGCGAGCGCGGCCAGTGCGATGCGGAGCATCAGGGAACGCTAGCGGCTCCGCCCCGCGAACGACAACGGGCGGCCCGGAGGCCGCCCGCCGCCGTGCCGCCCCGCGCCGTCAGTAGGCGGAGCCGAAGACGATGTCCCCGGGGCCGAGGATGCCGCCGACGAAGTTCTCGAGGAAGTCGCCGACCCGCTCGAAGATGGCGAGCAGCGCGTTCACCTCCTCGGCGGTCAGCTGGCGGCCGTTCGCCCCGGTGATCTGGGTGCCGTCGTTCCCCTCGGTGATCGTCGCCACCACGACGCCGTTGAACTTGATCGTGCCGCTCGCCCCGCCGACGTTGGCGTCGAGGGTCAGCTCGATGGTGTTGCCGCCCCCCGAGACCCGGAAGGTGAGCGCGCCGCCGTCGTCCCCCGCGACCAGCGCCAGGTGGACGCTCGTCCCCTCGGACCCGGTGACGTCGAAGAGGAGGCTGACCTGCTGCGTCTGGGCGTTGACCGACACGCCCAGGTCGAAGTTCAGCTGGCTCGCGCCGTCGGGGCTGCGGAGGAACCCGACGGCGTCCACCGCGGCCGTCGTCGTGCCGACCGTCAGCTGGATGTAGTAGTCCG
>CAYLJK010000370.1:0-2771 GCA_964383975.1 uncultured Gemmatimonadales bacterium
ATGGCCGGCCGGCAGCCGTTCCAGGTGCTGCTGCAGCGGGCGCCCGGCCCGGCCCGGGCTGACGCACCGGCCGAGGAGTTGGAGTTCCCGGTGGTGGCTGCCCAGGGGGACGCGGTCACGCTCGCGGCGTGCCTCGACCTCGGCGCCGGCGTGGAGGAACTGGAGTGCGTCGCGGAGACGTACGTCGTGCGGCTCCCCGGCGGGCGCGTGCATGTGCACCGGCCCACCGACGACGGGTGGATGGTGGAGTTGGACCGGGGGGATCCCGTGGAGCTGGGCGGCGTGGTCGCGGGCGGCGGGGAGCCGGGAGCGCGGAGCGGGGAACAGGGCGCGGAGGGCCACGAGCTGGCCGGTATCGCGGGGCAGGCGCTGGGGCAGGGCGGCTGGTCGGGCGCCGCTCTCCGCTCGCCGCTCCCCGCCGCCCGCCTGGTCGTGCCGCGCCTCGAGACCGCCCCATTGCTCGACGGCTCCCTCGCGGGCTTCCCGCCGGGGCCCGCGTTGCGGCTCGACACCGCGGAGCAGTTCCGGCGCGCCGAGGAGCCGTGGGGCGGGCCGGAGGACTTCAGCGCGCGCGCCTGGCTCGTGCACGACGGCGGGCAGCTCTACGTCGCCGTGGAGGTGACCACGCGGGCCCCCGTGTTCCGGCCGTCGGACGCAGCGGACCCGGAATGGGAGAACGAGAGCCCTGACATCCACAGCGACGGCGTCCAACTCTACCTCGAGGCGACGGGGTTCTACGGGTGGCTCATCGTGCCGGTCGCGGAGGATCCCTCGCGGCTCCGCGTGACCGCGGTGCGCGGCACCGACGCGGCGACCGAGATGGTGACCGCGGGCGCGTGGGCCCCGATGGAGCACGGGTATCGCCTGTCGTTCGCCGTGGACGTACCCGATCTCCTGGAGGGGGAGTTCGGGCTGGACCTCGCGGTGAACCGCATGCACCCGGGCCGTGAGCGCCGCAGCGGGCAGTTGATCTGGTCCGGGGCTCGGGGACAGCGGCTGTACCTCGCCGGCGACCGCCCGGCGGACGACGTGCTGCCGCGGGTGACGGCGGCGTGACCGGGCGCGGGTGGACGCGGCGGGCGGCCGACGTCGTCGCGGGCTTCACGTCCACGCGCTCGAAGAGTCCCGGCGCCATGTTCGGGGGGCCGGCCGAGCCCGGGCACATGGTGTCGGCCCGGGGCGCGCGCGTGCGCTTCGCGGACGGGAGCGAACGGCTCGACTGGACGATGGCCCTCGGCGCGGTGGGTCTGGGCTACGCGCACCCGCACGTCGTCGAGGCGGTCTCGCGCGCCGTGCGCGACGGCTCGGTGGGACCGCTCCCGCCGACGCTGGAGGTGCGCGTGGCCGAGCGGCTGGCGGCCGCGTACCCCGCGGCCGAGCAGGTGCGGTTCCTCAAAACGGGAGCCGAGGGTGTCGCGGCGGCGGTGCGCCTCGCGCGCGTGGCGACCGGCCGGGAGCACGTGGTGCACTGCGGCTACCACGGCTGGCTCGACGGCCCCACGAGCGGCACCGGCGTTCCGGGCGCCGTCGCGGCGCTGTGGCATCCAGCGCCGTTCGACGATCCGCACGCGCTGGTGGACCTGGTGCGTCGCCTCCGGCCTGCGGCGCTGGTCCTGGAGCCGGTCGTCGAGCGCGCGCCTTCCCTCGACTGGCTGCGCGCGGCCAGGGCGGTGACCGATGAGGCCGGTACCGTCCTCGTGTTCGACGAGGTGAAGACCGCGTTCCGCCTCGCGCTCGGTGGTGCGGCCGAATACTGGAACGTGCACCCGGACCTGGCGGTGCTCGGGAAGGCGCTGGCGAACGGGTTCCCGCTGGCCGCCGTCGTCGGCCGGGCGGACCTGATGGCGCGGGTGCGGGAGACGTGGATCTCCTCGACGCTCGCGGCCGAGTCGGCGGCGCTCGCGGCCGCGGACGCCGTGCTGGACGTCTGGGCGCGCGAGGACGTGGCGGGCCACCTGGAGCGGATCGGCCGCGGCGCGCTGGAGGGACTCGGTGCCGCTCGGCTCCCGGGCGTCGAGGTGGTCGGGGAGCCGGTGATGTGGTTCCTGCGGTTCGACGACGCCGAGGTGGAGCGCGCGGTGCTGGCGCGCTGCCGCGCGGCGGGGGTGCTGCTGAAGCGCGGCGCCTACAACTTCCCGTCCCTGGCCCACACCGAGGCGGACGTGGCCCTGACGGTCGGCGTCGTGCGCGCCGCGCTCGAGGAGGCAGCCTGATGGCCCCGGCGGCCCCTCTCATTGACGTGCACGCCCACTTCCTGCACGCGGGGAGCGGCCGCGCGGACTGGGCGGAGGCCAACGCCCGGCGTCTCGCCGCGGGCGCGCGCCTGGGCATCACCCTCCACATCGCGTCCATCCTCGGCAGCTGGGGCCGGACCTCGCCGACGTACTTCCCCTCGCCCGACGACGTGAGCGAGGGGAACGAGGCGATGCGCGCCATCGCCGCCGAGCACCCCGACCGGGTGCGCGCCTACACCACGGTGAACCCCAACTTCCCCGACCACGCGGCTCGCGAGATCGAGATCGGGGCGGACGCCGGGCTGGTGGGCATCAAGCTCGCGGCCAGCCGGCGCGCCTCCGACGCGCTCCTCGACCCCGTCGCCGCGCTCGCGGCGCAGCACGGCGTCCCGGTGCTCCACCACGTCTGGCAGCACCGCCGTCACGAGGTGCCGGGACAGGAGGTCTCTGACGCGCTCGACCTCGCCGCGCTGGCGTCGCGCCATCCGCACACCGCGTTCATCCTCGCGCACATCGGCGGCGGCGGGGACTGGGCAC
>CAYLJK010000371.1:0-2765 GCA_964383975.1 uncultured Gemmatimonadales bacterium
CGCCGTCTCCACGAACGTCCGCTCGTACTCCGTCGGTTCGTGACCGGTGCGCTGCACACCCAGCAGGAACAGCGGCAGCTCAGCGGTGCGCCGCCCGAGGTAGTGCAGCAGCGCCAGCGAGGCCTCGTCGGCGTCCTGGAGATCGTCCACGGCGAGCAGCAGCGGCTGCTCGTCGGCCACCGCCATCGCCGCGGCGACCGCCGCGTCGCACAGCCGGTTACGGGCTGAGTCGTCGATGGCCATCGGCCCCGGGACCTGCGGATACCGGTCGCGGAGCTCCGGCACCAGCCGCGTCAGCTCGCCGATCCACACGGCGCTCGTCGCCACGAAACCGGGGAGCCGGGACAGCTGTCGCACCAGGTTGGCGATCGGTGCGAACGGCACGGCCTTCTCCGTGCGGTAGCACCTCACGAAGCACACCGACGCGCCGCCGACATGCACCTGGTTCACCAACTTCGTCGCGAGCGCCGTCTTGCCGATCCCGGGATCCCCCTGGAGCACGATCAGCGCCCCACGCCCGTTGCGCGTGCGCTCCCACGTCTCCCAGAGCAGGCCGTACTCCTCGGTCCGCCCGTAGAGGGGCTGCACGGAGGGCAGCACCGTCGCCTCCGCCACGCGCGCCGAAAGCTCGGCGGCCGCACGATCGAGCGCGGCCTCCTCCCGGCGCTGGCGCCGGGCCCAGGTCCGCAGCGCCGGACCTGGTTCCGCGTCCAGCTCCTCGGCCAGGCGCTGCTCGAAGGCGGCGTAGTGGCGCAGCGCCGAGGTCCGGTCGCCCTGGAGCGTCATCGCCTCCAGCAGCGCGAGCTGCGCCTCCTCGTCGAGGTCGTCCTGCTCGAGCACCAGCTCCGACTCCGCCCGGAGCCGCGCCACATCACCGCTGCGCCGCAGGTGGTCCAGTACGCCATGCATGAGCCGGCGGAACACTCGCGCCAGCCGCGCGCGTTCGTCGGCGAGCCACCGGTCGGCCGGAAGGGACTCCTCCAGCCACAGCCCCTCGAACAACGCGCCGCGCCAGAGCGCCCGCGCCTCCTGCGTGCGGCCGTCCGCCGCCAGCGCCTCGAACTCGGCGGCATCGATCCACGCCGCGTCCGCCCCCAGCACGAGCCGGTTCGCGCCGGCCGCCGTGATCACCTCGGCGCCGAGCCCCTTGTTGATGAGCGAGACGGCATGCGAAAGCGAATGGCGGGCCCGACGTTCGTCGTCCTCCGGCCAGAGGAGGCTCACAAGGCGGTCACGGGTGACCGGACGCCCCTGCTGGCGGGCCAGGAGGTAGAGGAGGAGGACCTGCTTGCGAGTCCGCAGTCGGACGGGCCGGCCGTCGCTCCCGAGGACCTGGAGCGGCCCGAGGCAGTAGAGCTGGATGCGTTGCCGGGGTCCGGTGGCGCGCACGAAATGGCTCCGGGGAAGCGACCCCGGAGATTCTACGCCCGGGGCGTCACCAGTTCGTCACCAAGCTACGCGCGCTTGGCCGCCGCCCGCACGCTCGCCACGACGTCGTCGGCGCGCACGCCCGCCGCCTCGGCGTTGAAGTTGAGGACGAGCCGGTGCCGCAGGACCGGATAGAGCACCGCGTCCAAGTCCTCGAGGTCGGCCATCGGCCGTCCGTCCATCGCCGCCCGCGCCTTCGCGCCCAGCACCAGGTACTGGGAGGCCCGCGGCCCCGCCCCCCACGCCACGTACTCCTTCACCGCGTCCGGAGCCGACGCGTCTGCCGGCCGGCTCATCCGCGCCAGCCGCACCGCCGCCTCGGTGACCACCCTCGGGGCCGGGACGCGGCGCACCAGCGCCTGGAGCCGGATGAGATCCGCGGCGCCGAGGACGCTGGCGATGGCCGTGGGGGCATCCCCCGTGGTACGCTCGACGATCCGCTCCTCGTCCTCGCGCGAGGGATAGGTCACGTGCAGCTCCAGCATGAACCGATCGAGCTGGGCCTCGGGTAGCGGGTACGTCCCCTCCTGCTCAATGGGGTTCTGCGTCGCCAGGACGAAGAACGGCGCATCAAGCGGCCACGTGCGCCCGCCGACCGTGACCTCGTGCTCCTGCATCGCCTGGAGGAGCGCCGCCTGGGTCTTGGGCGGTGTGCGATTGATCTCGTCGGCGAGGATGATGTTCGCGAAGACCGGTCCGTGCACGAAGCGGAAGGCCCGGTGCCTGGTCGTGAGATCCTCCTCGATCACCTCGGTGCCCGTGATGTCGCTCGGCATCAGATCCGGCGTGAACTGGATGCGCGAGAAGCGGAGCGCCAGGGCATCCGCGACCGACTGGACCATGAGCGTCTTGGCCAGCCCCGGGACGCCCACCAGCAGTGCGTGGCCGCCGGCGAGGATGGCGGTGAGGATGCCGTCGAGGACGTCGGTCTGACCGACGATGCGGCGGCCCACCTCATCGAGGAGGCGGCGGCGGGCGGCGGCGAGCTGGCCGAGCAGGGCCTCGTCGCGGGGCACCGGGGCGGCGGTCATGGCGCGTAGGTTACCCCTGCCGGGGCCGCCGGGCCACCCCGGTGGCGGCTTTGCGAACGTTTTCACAAGCGGCTACATTTTGCCCGCTGTAATGGCGGCGGACCGCGAGGAGCACCCGGTCGGCCGGGGCTTCGGGGCCGGCTACGCGATCGTCGGCGCCGGGTTCCAGCTGGCCTTCGCCATCCTGTTCTTCATGGGGATGGGCCACCTGGTGGACCGGTGGCTGCACACGCGCCCGCTCTTCCTGCTGGTCGGCGTCGTCATCGGGTGTGCCGCTGGTTTCTACGCCTTCCTGCGCCGGGTCCT